>CAYWIP010000003.1:0-76999 GCA_964458395.1 uncultured Ruminococcus sp. | reverse complement strand
GCCTGCGCCCAGAGGTACGGCATCAGTCTGCCTTTCAGCTTGGTAAAGTAACGGAGAACGTCGACCGCTTCGTCGTCGAACAGCCACGGAACGCGGTAAGACGAGTTGCCGTGAAGTCTGGAGTGCGAGGAGAGAAGTCCGAACGCCGACCAGCGCTTGTAGATGTCGGGAGTCGCGGTCGCCTCAAAGCCCGAAATGTCGTGGCTGAAGAAGCCGAAACCGCTCATGCAGAGCGACAAGCCGCCGCGTATCGTTTCCGCCATGGACGTGTATTCCGCGGAGCAGTCGCCGCCCCAATGCACGGGGAACTTCTGACCGCCGACCGTTGCCGAGCGCGCAAACAGACAAGCCTTGTTCTCGCCGTAGTATTCCTTGAGAACATTGAACACCGTCCTGTTGTACAGATAGGTGTAGTAATTGTGCATTGCGATAGGATCCGCGCCGTTGAAGTACCTTACTTTGGTCGGGATACGCTCGCCGAAGTCGGTCTTGAACGTGTCCACGCCCATTTCGCAGAGACGGCGCAGCTTGGACGCGTACCATTCACAGGCGGCGGGGTTGGTGAAATCGACTATCGCCAGACCCGGCTGCCACATATCGCATTGGAACACGCTGCCGTCGGGATTTTTCAGCAAGTAGCCGTTCTCCCTGCCCTCGCCGAACAGGGGAGAGCGCTGACCGATATACGGGTTCAGCCAGACGCAAGTCTTCAGCCCCTTTGCTTTCAGACGCTTAAGCATTGCGGGCGGGTCGGGGAACTGCCGCTTATCCCACTCGAAATCGCACCACTGAAATTCCTTCATCCAGAAGCAGTCGAAGTGGAACACCTCAAGCGGAATATCGCGCTCCGCCATTCCGTCGATAAACGAAGTGACCGTTTCCTCGTTGTAGTCGGTCGTGAAAGAGGTCGTCAGCCATAAACCAAAAGTAAATGCGGGCGGCAGCGCGGGCTTGCCGGTGAGGTCGGTGTAGTTCTGAATTACCTCGGCAACGTTTTCACCGCCGATAACGAAATATTCGAGCTGTTCGCCCGCGACCGTGAACGAAACCTTTGAAACGGTATCCGAGCACACCTCGAACGAAACCTTGTCGGAGCTGTTGACGAAAATTCCGTAGCCCTCGCTCGACACATAGAACGGTATCGACTTGTAGGACTGGTCGGAGCAGGTGCCGCCGTCGGAGTTCCAGATCTCGACGGTCTGACCGTTCTTGACGAACGGCGTGAACTTCTCGCCGAAGCCGTAAAAGTACTCGCCGACGTTCATGGAGAGCTGCTCGCGCATATAGGTCGACTTTTCATAGCGCGGGTAATCCCAGAACGTATTGTCGCGGGTAGCTTCAAGCCGCGTCGCTTTCAGAAACTCGCCCTCGCTGATAACGGACGCGCTTCTCCAGGCTCCGCCCGTCAGCCGCTTGTCCTTGTAATAGTACTGCACGTTCCACGAGTGCTTGCCGATAACGACCTTTGTCTCGCCCGAAATTATCTCCCAGCAGTCGTCCTTTTCATTAACCGCCGGTTTATACCCCTGATTTTCGTTAAGCTCGAACTTCGGCATATTGTCAAGTCCGCCCTTGTAGTGTACTATCGACACCTTGATAACGTTCCTCTGCGTTGAGGTGAACGTGACGTCAAGACAGGGACCGCCGAGGGTCTGTCCTCTGTTCTGAATGTACTGCGTGGGTACATATACGTTAAGCCCGTTTTCTACGGGAGTTATCTCGTATGCCTGCGACGCATAATTTACATCATAGCCGCGCTTGTTAAGCCAGAATCCGTCCGAAAATTTCATTGTACAGTGACCTCCGTAATCGTTTGGGAATTTTTCCCGTGTAATCGTTATAATGATATGATACTACAAAAAAACGCTCATGTCCAATATAAAAATATGCAATACCGATACTATTATACTTTTTGTGTCAGAATCCGTGATGTTTTCCGATCTTGCGGTATTCGTTGGGAGTGCAGCCCATAAGCCGCCGAAATTGGCGATTGAAGTTGGAAAGGTTGCGGAAGCCGCACTCGAAGCTGATCTCCGACACCGTTCCGGAGCTTTCGAGCAACGCGGAACAGGCGGCGCGTATGCGGAACTGATTCAGATACTCGACCGCGCTCACGCCCGCCGTTTCCTTGAACCTGTTCATGAAATAGCTTTTGCTCAGATGAACGGTTTCGGCAAGCTGTTCAATAGTAATATTCTCGCTGAAATTTTCAGCAATATACTCCAGCGCGGCGCGTATCATTTCGCTTTTTCCCGTTTCGGCAGGGGAGCGCGCACCGATATCGCCGTTGTCCCTGAGCAGCCAGAACAGCCGCAGAAGCTCGCTCTTCATGAGCATATCGAGCTGAGGTGTATTTCCTATGGCGCACGAGATGATATTGTCGGCGGTGATCGTAAGCTCATTATAATAGGTATGCGCGGGGGTGATGTGCAGCGCGGTGAAGCCGCCGTTCGCGAGGGGACGGATACACTCGGCGGCGGAGCGGTCGTTATCGGACAGCCCGAGCATTTCCGCGCTGAACACCACTGTATCGTACCGCTGAACCTCGCCGCCGTGCGGATAGATCGCGTGCAGGATATTCGGCGCGACTATCACGATATCGCCCCCCGACGCGAGAAATTTATCGTCGCCGCAGATGTATTCCAAACTCCCCTCACGCATTAAGCTCAGCTCAAATTCCCCGTGCCAGTGCAGCGGAACGTTCGCGAAATAATCGGGTATTTTGCAGCGGTAACAGCTGAACGGAACAAGCAGCGAGCTGTGCCGCTTCTTTTCCTCGGTGCCGTTATTCATTGGTTCACCCCCTTAAATTACAAAAAGGCAGAACCGAAAAGTTCCGCCTTTTGTTTTCATAGCCGAAAATTATGCGCGAACATCAAGCAGCAGCCCTCTGCCGTCGGGCGAGGGAATATTGTCGAGCATATCCGTGATAATGTCCATAGAAGCCTCGGACGCCTCCATGCTCTTTTTGAGCATACCGATAGACATTGCGTCCTGCGTTCTTGCCGAAGCCATATCCATTGACATCTGCGCGATCGCCATTTCCATAACGTCAGCCCCCTTTCCCGGTATTTCGATACAAGTATCGCGTACTTATTTGCTGACACTATTCTACCATATATTGTGCCTTTTGTCAAGGGCTTTTGAAGATTTTCTAAAAAAAAATGTACATTTTATAGATAAAATCACTTGATTTTTTGGAAATAATGTTGTATAATATAAATATTGAATAGTGGCTTATGCGAAAAATGCGGTCATTATGCGTAAATAATAAGTAAGGAGCTTTTTGAATATGGAAAACAATATTCTCCTTGAAAGCGGCACTAACGAACTGGAAGTGCTGGAATTTATGGTGGGTCAGCAGAGCTTCGGCATCAATATCGCCAAGGTCAGCGAGATTATGAACTATCAGCCCATGATCCCCGTGCCCGATTCTCCTCCCGAGTTTGAGGGCGTGTTCACGCCGCGCGATACCGTTATCTCCGTTATCGACTTACATAAGGTTCTCAGCAAGGAAAGCGGCGACCCGACTCACGATCTGCTGATAATCTGCAACTTCAACCAGATGGACGTCGGCTTCCATGTTTCGTCCGTTAAGGGTATCCAGCGCATTTCGTGGGAGGATATCGAGAAGCCCCCGAGAATTTCCGGCGACGGCACGACCAATATCGCTACCGGCATAGCAAAGCTCTCCGACAGAATTATCCTCATTCTCGATTTCGAGAAGATCGTTTCGGATATCAACCGTTCGGCTGTTATTGACGCTTCGGGCGCTACTATGGTGGATTCCTCAAAGGCGAACAAGCATATCGTTATCGCGGAGGATTCGCCGTTCCTCAACACGCTTATCCAGAGCACTCTGGCGGAAGCGGGCTACCACAATATCGTGTCGTTCGACAACGGCAAGGACGCATGGGATTACATCAGCGGTCACAAGAGTCTCGGCGGGGATATCCTCGATCAGGTGTCCTGCCTTATCAGCGATATCGAAATGCCGCAGATGGACGGTCATCACCTCACAAAGCTCATCAAGGACGACGAGGTTCTGCACCGTATTCCCGTATTCCTGTTCTCCTCGCTTATCAACGAGCAGATGAAGGTCAAGGGCGAGAGCGTAGGCGCGGACGCGCAGTTCTCCAAGCCGCAGATCGGTGCGCTTATCAACTATATCAACGAGCATATCTGACGTCGGCAGCCGGGGGAGTTTTATATTTTAGGGGGTGGCAATATGCCTAACAATGCTGAAATGATTGAAAAGCTGGCTAAGCAGCTTGAACAGCAGAAAATTCTGAATGAGCTTCGGAGCTGCGAAACGCTTGAGGACTTTAAGAAGCTTATCGAAAAGTATGAAGCTATCTGCAAAGAACAGGGCTGAAAGCCGCGTTATTTAAAACAGTTAAAACGGGCAATTGTTTTGATTGTCCGTTTTCTTTTGTTTTCGTAAATTTTTTTGCGCACTATATCTTGACTATTTTCGGATAATGTGGTACAATATAAGTTGAGGTTTTATCCTTATAATAAAGAAAGGGTTGATTTTAAATGACTAAAATAGATGTATTTTCGGGATTTCTGGGAGCGGGCAAGACCACGCTCATCAAGAAGCTGCTTAAGGAGGGCTATGACGGCGAGAAGCTGGTGCTTATCGAGAACGAGTTCGGCGAGATCGGCATTGACGGCGGATTTATGAAGGACGCGGGTATCGAGGTCACCGAGATGAACCAAGGGTGCATTTGCTGTTCACTGGTCGGCGATTTCGGCAAGGCGCTGGAAAAGGTGCTTGACGAGTTCGCGCCCGACAGAATACTGATCGAGCCGTCGGGAGTGGGCAAGCTCTCGGACGTTATCAAGGCGGTAATGGGCATAGGCAGCGACAAGCTTGTGCTGAACAGCTACACCACCGTTGCCGACGCGACCAAAATAAAAATGTATATGAAGAATTTCGGCGAGTTCTACAAGAATCAGGTCGAGACCGCCAAGACGATAGTGCTGTCGCGTACTCAGAAGCTCTCCGAGGAGAAGCTCGCCGAGGCTGTGGCTATGATACGCGAGCTTAACGAACACGCGACGATAGTCACTACGAGCTGGGACGATATCAGCGGCAAGCAGATACTCGCGGCTATGGAGACCGAGAACAAGTTCGCCGAGGAGCTTCTCAAGGACGAGGATATCTGCCCCGTATGCGGACATTCGCACCATCATCACGATCATGACGATCATGATGAGCACGAACACGAACATCATCACCATCACGACGACGAGGAGTGCTGCCACGGTCATCATCACCACGACGACGAGGACGAGGAGTGCTGCCACGGTCATCACCACCACGACCATGAGGACGGGGAGTGCTGCCACGATCATGAGCACGGACATCACCATCATCATGCGGACGAGGTGTTCACGTCTATGGGTATCGAGAGCGCAAAGAAGTTCACCAAGGAAGAATTGGAGAACGCGCTGTCCAAGCTGTCGGGCGAGGAGTTCGGCGTTGTGCTGAGGGCTAAGGGTATCGTTCCGGGCGCGGACGGCGTGTGGTATCACTTCGATTTTGTTCCCGAGGAGTACGAGGTGCGCACGGGCGCTGCGGACGTTACGGGCAGAATGTGCGTTATCGGCTCGAAGCTCGTCGAGGACAAGATCAAGGCTTTGTTCAACGTGTAAAAGGTGCAGCGAACAAGTCTTTTGGCGGTAAGTCAAACACGCAGCGAAAGCGGAGCGCAAGCGCCGATGACGACGGAGCGGCGGAGCGAAGCGACAGAGCGGAGGAGTTATCGGCAGCTAGGGCGGCTCCGCCGCCCGGTGCGCGGAGCGCTTTTAAATAAACACCGTTTTCGGCAACCCCAAGGGGAGCAGGCATTAAGTCTTTTGGCGACAAACAGGGGAGCGTTTTTAAATAAACACCGCCTTTGTCAACCTTTAGGGTAGAAAAAACATTATGGGGTGAAAGCAAATGAATGAGATACCCGTTTATTTAATGACAGGCTTTCTGGAGAGCGGAAAGACTTCATTTATACTTGAAACGCTGAACGACAAGCAGTTCAGCCGCGGCGAGAAAACTCTTGTTATCGCGTGCGAGCAGGGCGAGGTGGAGTTCGACGAGAGGATAATCAAAGCCTCAAAGTCGGTGGTGGAGTATATCGAGGACGAGGAGGACTTCAACCCCGAGAACCTCACCGCGCTTGTCGAGAAGCACAAGCCCACGCGCGTTATGCTCGAGTATAACGGAATGTGGAGCCTGCGTGATATGGCGGTCAAGGCTCCCAAAAACTGGATATTCTACCAGATATTTATGTTCGTTAATCATGCGACGTTCGATATGTATATGAACAATATGCGGCAGCTCATCTCAGACGATATCGCGGTGTCGGATATCGTGATATTCAATCGCTGCGAGCCGGGCAAGGTCGACAAGAAGCGGCTTCGTCGGGCGATAAAAGCGCTCAATCCGCGTATCGATATGATGTTCGAGTACGTTGACGGAACGGTCGAGCAGGGCTTTCAGGGCGAGGACGAAATGCCGTTCGACGTAAACGCAGACCCTATCGACGTGGTTCACGACGATTTCGGGTTGTGGTATATAGATATAATGAGTAACGCGCCGCGCTACAAGAACAAGAACGTTCGCGTCCGCGGAATGGTGTTCAGGGCGCCGAATATCCCCAAAGGGTACTTCGTCATCTCGCGCCGCGCTATGACGTGCTGTGCGGACGATATTCAGGTGGTCGGCATACTTGTGAGATCTTCCGACGAGAGCAAGTGGAAGGACGGCGACTGGGTAGAGGTCACGGGGAACGTAACCGCCGAGAAGCAGCAATGCTACAAGGGCACGGGACCCGTGATCCTCGCGGACAGCATTCTCGCGACCGAGCAGGCGGAAAGCGAGCTGGTTTACTTTAACTGATGGGCAAATTATTCACGGTGCGGCTTTCCGAGGACGGACAAGCCGTTGAGATAATAGACCAGACGCTGCTCCCAAACGAGGTGAAGTTTTTGCGGCTGGAGAGCGCGGAGAGCCTTTATGAAGCGATTTACGAGCTTCGTGTGCGCGGCGCTCCCGCTATTGGGATAGCGGCGGCGTTCGGAATGTACGTTCTGGCGCGGAAAATTCCCGACAAAGATGGGTTTTACGCGGAGCTTTCGCGGCTCGGGGAGTATCTGATCTCGTCAAGACCCACGGCGGTGAACCTTAGCCATGCGGTAAAGCGTATGCTTTCGGCGGCGGAGGGGTGCGGTAAAGAAGCCGCATTGCCCCGGCTTTATGAGGAGTGTAACGCGATATACAACGAGGACAGGGCGATGTGCCGCGCGATAGCCGAAAACGGCTTGACGCTCGTCGAGCAAAGTTGGCAGCGCACGCAAAGCGTGACCGGTGACAACTTTGCTTTTCAATCCGGCTACGGAATACTCACGCACTGCAACGCGGGAGCGCTCGCCGCGTCCGAGTACGGCACGGGGCTGGGCACGCTTCTGCTGGGTAAGGAGCGCGGCTATAACTTCAAGGTTTACAGCGACGAAACGCGTCCGCTGCTGCAGGGCGCTCGGCTGACGGCGTTCGAGCTGATGAACGCGGGGATAGACGTTACTTTAATATGCGACAGCGCGGCTTCAATGCTTATGAAGGCGGGCAGGATAAACGCGTGCTTTGTCGGCTGCGACAGGGTAGCCGCGAACGGCGACGTCGCCAATAAAATAGGAACGCGTTCTGTTGCGGTCAACGCGAAGTATCACGGCGTGCCGTTCTATGTGTTCTGCCCCAGTTCGACGATCGATTTCGGGTGTAAGAGCGGCGCGGATATCGTTATTGAGGAGCGTCCGTCCGAGGAGATAACGACCAAGTTTTTCGCCAAGCCGACCGCTCCCCGGGGCGTGAAGTGCTTTAATCCCGCGTTCGACATTACCGACGCGGAGCTTGTCACGGCGATAGTTACGGAGCGCGGGATATGCCGCTATCCGTACACGGAATCGCTGGCGGAGCTGTTTGGGAGGAAATGAAATGACGATACGAAACGAGCGTCCCGAGGACTTCCGCACGGTAGAGGAGCTTACGAAAAGAGCTTTCCAAAACGTGAACGTTCCCGGGTGCAGCGAGCATTATCTGGCGCATATTCTGCGCGCTCACGTAGATTTCGTTCCCGAGCTTGACCTTGTCGCGGAGCTTGACGGGAAAATCATCGCGAATATTATGTTCACGCGGTCACGGCTGCACGGTGCGGACGGCACGGAAAAAGAGGTGCTGACGTTCGGACCGCTTAGCGTTCTGCCCGGATATCAGCGCAAGGGTTACGGAAAAGCGCTTTTGGAATACGCGCTCGGCAAGGCGGCGGATATGGGCTTTGAGGCGGTCGTGATCTTCGGCAATCCCGAGAATTACGTCGCGAGAGGCTTCAGAAGCTGCAAGCGGTACAATGTCGCGGTCGCGGAGGGCGTGTATCCCGTGGCGCTGCTGGTTCTGGAGCTTAAAGAGGGCGCGCTGTCGGGAAATAATTGGATATTCACGGAAAGCCCCGCCTACGGGTTCGACGAAAAGGCGGCGGAGGAATTTGACAGATCGTTTCCGCAAATGCCCGAGGAGCGTCTGCCAAGCCAGGAGCTTTTCTATATTTACAGCAATTCGCGATTGCAATGAACATTACGACGGCGCGGGTATCGCGCAGCTTGGGAGGTAACAATGAAACTGCGATTTTACAACGCGAAAATACTTACAATGGAGAACGAGGACATTATCGAGGGGGAACTGCACACCGACGGCGGAAAGATATCCCATATCGGTGACGCGGTCGAGGACATTAAGTTTGACCGCGAGATCGACCTCGGCGGCGATCTGATAATCCCCGGCTTCAAGGACGCGCACACCCACTCGGCTATGACGTTCCTGCGGTCGCTTGCGGACGACCTGCCGCTCAATGATTGGCTGTATAATCAGGTTTTCCCGCGCGAGGCGAAGCTTACCGAGGAGACAGTTTATGTGTACACGCAGCTTGCCAATATGGAGTATCTGACGAGCGGAATCACTTCATCTTTCGATATGTATATGAAACTCCCCGCTTATGTCAGGGCTTGCACCGATATGGGCTATCGGACGGTGCTGTGCGGCTCTATCAACGACTTCGGCGGCACGGTCGAGGGAATTGAGGAGGAGTTTGACACCTACAACAACAGCGGCGAACTTATTTCGTATCAGCTCGGTTTTCACGCGGAATACACTACCAAGCGCGAGACTCTCGAGGGGCTTGCCAAGCTCTCACAGAAGCTGAAAGCTCCGCTCTACGCTCACAACAGCGAAACGAAAGCGGAGGTCGAGGGCTGCAAGGAGCGTTACGGTATCACGCCGACGCAGCTGTTTGACAAGCTAGGAATGTTCGAGTACGGCGGCGGAGGATTTCATTGCGTATGGTTCGACGAGCGTGATATGGAAATATTTGCCAAAAAAGGCTTGTGGATGGTGACCAATCCCGCGTCAAATCTTAAATTGGCAAGCGGAATTGCGCCGATCTGCGAAATGCGCCGTCACGGAATGAGAAATTTCGCGATAGGAACGGACGGCGCGGCTTCAAACAACTGTTTGGATATGTTCCGCGAGATGTTCCTTGTGGCGGGCTTGCAGAAGGTTCGCGAGGAGGACGCGGCGGCGTGTCCCGCGTTCGAGGTTCTGGAAATGGCGACCAAGGGCGGCGCGCTGGCAATGGGGCTTGCCGACTGTGACATTCTCGCCGAGGGCAAGTGCGCGGACTTCGCCGTTATCGACCTGAAGCAGCCGAATATGCAGCCGCTTCACAATATCGCGAAAAATCTCGTCTACTCGGGCAGCAAGCAGAACGTGAGAATGACGGTCGTCAACGGTCGGATACTCTACGAGAACGGCGAATTTCCGACGGTGGACAAGGAGAGAATTTACTCCGACGCTAACAGGCTGAAATCGGTCTTCGGGCTTTGATTTATTCTAGCACCGACATAACTGCAAAAGACTGCAAAGTTAAAAAGGGAGGGGGGCGCGCAGCGCGCGCTTCTTCTTTTCTTTCTTTTTATTCTTTTTATTCTTTTTTTTCTTCTTAATAGGTGTGTCTGTTGATACTTTGTTGATACTTTGTTGAAACCTTGTTGATATGTTGTTGTTTTGTCGGCTGAATTTAGTGCGTTAAAGTTCGCGTGAAAGCGTTCGGGGAACGACGCGAGAGCGTGTTGATTGACTGTTGATTTGTTTGTTGTTTTTTGTCGTTTCTTTGTTGTTTGTCTGTTGGTATGTTTGTTGATGAATTTTTGCAGGGAATTGCAGTTTCGGGTGTGTTAGGATTATGTATAACAAAGAGCACCACAATAAATACACAGCTGCAAAAGTCGCAAGCGAGCCGCGTTGCCGCAGTGGAGAGAGCGAAGCGAACGGAACGGAGGCAATGCAGCTTGGCTAGGCGAACGAAGTGAGCCGGTGCGAGCTTTTGCTATTCAGATAAGGGGGCGGACAGTATGCCTTTTTTGCCTATATCGCGCGAGGATATGAACGAGCGCGGAATAGATCGGCTTGATTTTATTTGCGTTACGGGTGACGCTTATATTGATCACCCGACGTTCGGGATAGCGATAATCTCGCGTATGATAGAGGCGGCGGGGTTCTCGGTGGGGATTATCGCTCAGCCCGTGTCGGACACGGATTTTAAGAAGCTCGGACTGCCCAAGTACTGCTTTATGGTGACGGGCGGGAATATCGACAGTATGGTGTCGAATTACACGGTGGCGCTGAAAAAGCGGAACGACGACGCGTATTCTCCCGGAGGACGCGGCGGAAAGCGCCCCGACCGCGCCGTTATCACCTATTGCAGAGCGCTGAAGCGGCTGTTCCCCGAAACGGAGATCGAGATCGGCGGTCTGGAGGCTAGTCTGCGGCGGTTCGCGCACTACGACTACTGGAGCGACAGCGTAATGCCGTCCGTGCTTGTCGACAGCGGCGCGGACTTCCTGATGTACGGCATGGGCGAGGTCACGCTCTCGGAAATGCTGAATCGGTTCAAGCAGGGGCAAAGATTAGCCGATATGCACGATCTGCGCGGTATCTGTTACCTCACCAAGCCCGAAAACACGCCGCTCGGCGCGGTGCAGTGCGACAGCTTCGAGATAGTCCGCGAAAACAAGAAAGCCTACGCGAAAGCCTGCCGTAAGCAGTACGACGAGCAGGACGAGGTCTACGGGCGGACGATAGTTCAGCGGCACGGGAATATGATGCTGGTGCAGAATCCGCCGCAGCGCTCCGTCACGCAGGCGGAATTCGACTATGCCTACGAGCTGCCGTATATGCGCGCGTATCACCCCGTTTATGAGAAAGACGGCGGAGTTCCCGCTATACAGGAGGTCGAATTCTCGATAACGCACAACAGAGGGTGCTTCGGGTTCTGCAACTTCTGCTCGATAGCTCTTCACCAGGGGCGAAAGGTCGTCACGAGGAGCGAGGATTCGGTTTACAACGAGGCGGTAATGCTTACGGAGAAGCCGAATTTCAAGGGCTATATCCACGACGTCGGCGGACCCACCGCGAATTTTCGGCACCCGTCCTGCGACAAGCAGGAGGAACACGGGCTTTGCAAGGGAAGAAAGTGCCTTGCGCCCACGCCGTGCAAGAACGTCAACGCCGACCATTCCGATTATATTCGTCTGTTAAGGCGGCTGCGTTCGATAAAGCGCGTGAAGAAGGTGTTTATCCGCTCGGGTATCAGATTTGATTATATGCTGCTGGAGAAGAACGGCGCGTTCCTCGACGAGCTTGTGGCGAACCACGTCAGCGGACAGCTTAAGGTCGCGCCCGAGCACGCCAGCAATAAGGTTCTAGACAAAATGGGAAAGCCTCATATCGAGGTGTACGAGGAGTTTGAGCGGAGGTTCTACGCGTCGACGAAAAGGTGCGGCAAGGAGCAGTATCTCGTGCCGTATCTGATGAGCTCGCACCCGGGCTGCACGCTCGCGGAGGCAATCGAACTCGCGGTGTTCGAGAAGCGGCACAATATCCGCCCCGAGCAGGTTCAGGACTTCTACCCGACCCCGGGAACGATTTCGACGGCAATGTTCTACACGGGGCTTGACCCGTACACGATGGAACCGGTGTTCGTTCCGAGGACGGCGGAGGAAAAGGCTATGCAGAGGGCGCTTTTGCAGTACTTCAAGCCGCAGAACCGTGAGCTGGTGGAAAAGGCGCTGCGGATAGCCAAGCGGACGGATTTGATAGGTCACGGAAAGGATTGTCTGATACCGCCCGGAAAGACTGCTGTCAAGCGCGACCTCAGGCATAAAGCGGATAAAAAACTCAAAAAGTAACACAATTCCGCTTACACCACAAAGGAGGATCATCGTGAACATCAAAAAGTTGACGGCGGTGCTGACCGCGGCATTGGCGGTTTCGCTTACGGCGTGCGGAAAGAGCGGACGCATTACGGCGGAACAAGCGGAGCTTTATGGCTCTATGGGTTTCGTGACGATTCTGGGGAGAGAGTATGATATTGCGACAACAACGAAGCTGGCTCTGGCAGGAAGCGAAGTAACGGACGACGTGCTAAAGCAAACGGCGCAGCTTACCGAACTTAACTTTTTGTGGCTGCTCGACACTCAGATCGGCGATATAACGCCCTTGACGGGACTTACAAATCTGACCGCTCTGGATCTGGGCAACAATCAGCTCGGCGATATAACGCTTTTGTCGGGGCTTACAAATCTGACCTACCTGAATCTGGAAGGCAATGGGATCGGCGACATAACGCCCTTGTCGGAGCTTACGAATCTGACCCATTTGTTTATGGGCAGCACTCAGAGCGGCGATATAACGCCCTTGACGGGACTTACAAATCTGACCGCTCTGGATCTGGGCAACAATCAGCTCGGCGATATAACGCTTTTGTCGGGGCTTACAAATCTGACCTACCTGAATCTGGAAGGCAATGGGATCGGCGACATAACGCCCTTGTCGGAGCTTACGAATCTGACCCATTTGTTTATGGGCAGCACTCAGAGCGGCGATATAACGCCCTTGACGGGACTTACAAATCTGACCGCTCTGGATCTGGGCAACAATCAGCTCGGCGATATAACGCTTTTGTCGGGGCTTACAAATCTGACCTACCTGAATCTGGAAGGCAATGGGATCGGCGACATAACGCCCTTGTCGGGGCTTACGAATCTTACCGAGCTGAATCTGGACAGCAATCGGATCGGCGATATAACGATTTTGTCGGGGCTTACGAATTTGAAGAAATTGAATTTGTACAACAACCGGATAAGCGATATAACGCCCTTGTCGGGGCTGAAGCAATTGACAAGGATGTCCCTGTACAGTAATCAGATCAGCGATATATCGCCCTTGTCGGAGCTCACGGATTTGAACCTGCTGCGTCTGGATGACAATCAGATCGAGGATATAACGCCCTTGTCGGGGCTTACAAAACTTGACGTATTGGGTCTGAGCGGCAATCGGATCAGTGATATAACGCCTTTGTCGGAGCTTACGGATTTGACCTATCTGGAGCTGGAAAGCAATCTGATTGAAGATATAACACCCTTGATGGGGCTTACGAATTTGACCGGATTAACTTTGACGGGCAATCAGATCGGTGATTCGGATATAAAGAAGCTTGAAAAGAAGCTCGGCAACTGTTTAATTGCGAATTTTTCGTATTAAATCAACCCTCGGAGGAGACATAAGAGATGAAGATATTGGTTACTGGCGGCACGGTGTTCGCGAGCCGCTTTACCGCCGAATATTTCGCGCGGCGGCACGAGGTGTTTGTGCTGAACCGCGGCAGCCGTCCGCAGTCTGAGGGCGTTACGCTTATCAAGGCGGACAGGCACGCGCTCGGCGATACGCTCAAAGGACGAAGCTTCGACGCGGTGATAGACGTGTGCGCGTACAATGAAACTGACGTTCGGGAGCTGCTGGACGGTCTGGGAGAGTTCGGGTGCTACGTTATGGTAAGCTCCTCGGCGGTCTATCCCGAAACGCTGCCGCAGCCGTTTAACGAGCGTCAGGAGATCGGCGCGAATTCGATCTGGGGCGATTACGGAGTGAACAAGATTGCGGCGGAAAAGGCGCTGTTGGAGCGTGTTCCCGACGCATATGTCATACGTCCGCCGTATCTGTACGGGAAGATGAACAATCTGTACCGCGAAGCGTTCGTATTTGAATGCGCGGAGAAGAGCCTGCCGTTCTACGTTCCGAAAGACGGCGGTCTGCCGCTGCAATTCTTCGATATCGAGGATATGTGCAGGTTTATCGGGATCCTGCTCGACAAGCGCCCCGAGCGGCGCGTTTTCAACGTCGGCAACCCCGAGCGCGTCACTGTGAACGGCTGGGTGAAGCGTTGCTACGGGGTTCTGGACAAGCGCCCCGTGTGCGTTTACGTCGACGGGAATATTCCGCAGCGGAGCTACTTTCCGTTTTACGATTACGATTACAAGCTGGATGTTTCGGCAATGCTGGAGCTTATGCCCGAGGTCAAGCCGCTTGAGGAGGGGCTTCGGCAGTCGTATGAGTGGTTCGCGGAGAACAGGGAGCTTATCGTCCGCAAACCGCTGCTGGAATTTATCGGGAACAGTCTTTAGTGCAATGTGCATAAATTTCAACCGTAAAATTCTATGCAGTGCAATTAAAAACACGTTTTTTGAATTTATGTATTGTAGTTGCGCGGAATTTGTAGTATAATGTGGTTTGGCAGAAAATGTGTAGAAAAAGCAACGTTTATTGTTGCGGGGCAAACCTTACGTCAGCATATGGGGTTGTAGTGAATAAGGCTTTTGTCGACATGCAGGGAAGCAGTTGGCGAAGCACGAAGCGATAAATCGCACCTGCGACCGTAGCGAAGCGGAGGGAGCGTTTTCGAGCGAACCTGCGGAGGGAGCGAACGAAGTGAGCGGAAGGAGCAGGGCTCGCCGAAATTGCGTAGCCTTTTAAATAAGAAAGTGTGAGATTTTTGAAAAGAGAAGATTTAAGGAACATTGCGATTATAGCCCATGTCGACCACGGCAAGACAACTCTCGTCGACGAGATGTTGAAGCAGGGCGGAGCTTTCCGCGAGAACCAGGCGGTCGCGGAGCGCGTTATGGACAACAACGATCTGGAGCGCGAGCGCGGTATCACGATACTCGCGAAGAACACTTCATGTATGTACAACGGCGTGAAAATAAATATCGTCGACACTCCCGGTCACGCGGATTTCTCGGGCGAGGTCGAACGTATACTGAAAATGGTGAACGGCGTTCTGCTGCTGGTTGACAGCTTTGAGGGAACTATGCCGCAGACGCGTTTCGTGCTGCAAAAGGCGCTGGAATTAGGTCACAAGATCATCGTAGTGGTGAACAAAACGGACAGACCCGACGCGCGCAATCACGAGGTGGTGGACGAGGTTCTGGAGCTTCTCCTGGATCTCGACGCGACCGAGGAGCAGCTCGACAGCCCCGTTGTGTTCTGCTCGGGAAGACTGGGCTGCTCGTCCTACGACCCCGATAATATGGGCACGGACTTCAAGCCGCTGTTCGACAAGATCCTTGAGCATATCGACCCGCCCGAGGGCGACGGCGAGGGCGATCTGCAATTATTGGTATCTTCTATCGACTATAACGACTATGTGGGCAGAATAGCGGTCGGACGTATAGAGCGCGGCGTGATAAAGCAGAATCAGGAGGTCATGGTGTGCGACTACCACAACACGGCAGCGCCGTTCAAGGCTAAGGTCGTGTCGCTGTATCAGTTCGAGGGACTGAACAAGACCCCGTGCGAAAGCGCTTCCGTGGGCGATATCGTGTGCATTTCGGGAATCGAGGGGATTACTATCGGGCAGACGATAACCGCCGTTTCCAATCCCGAGCCGCTGCCGTTCGTGAAGATCTCCGAGCCGACGGTCGAGATGACGTTCTCAGTCAACTCCTCGCCGTTCGCGGGACGCGAGGGAAAGTTCGTGACCTCGCGACAGATCCGCGAGCGCTTGATGAAGGAAACGTTAAAGGACGTTTCGCTGCGCGTTACCGACAGCGAAACCACCGACGCAATGAACGTCGCGGGGCGCGGCGAAATGCACCTGTCGATACTTATAGAAACCATGCGCCGCGAGGGCTATGAGCTGTCCGTTTCCACGCCGAGAGTGTTGTACAAGGAGATAGACGGGCAGAAATGCGAACCGGTGGAGCGCCTTGTTATCGACGTTCCCGAATCGGCGGTCGGCGCGGTCATGGAGAAAATGGGTCAGCGCAAGGGCGAGATGATAGGTATGCACCCCGTAGGCACACGCACGCGCCTTGAATACCTTATCCCGTCGCGCGGACTGTTCGGCTACAGAAGCGAGTTCATGACGGATACAAAGGGCGAAGGCGTTATGAACGCGGTGTTCGAGGGCTACAAGCCGTATTTCGGCGATATCCCGCGCAGGACGGTCGGGTCGCTTGTCGCGTGGGAAACGGGCACTGCTGTCACCTACGGGCTGTTCAACGCTCAGGAGCGCGGTACGCTGTTTATCGACGCGGGCGTTCCCGTGTATGAGGGAATGATCGTCGGGGTTTCTCCCAAAGCGGGAGATATCGTGGTCAACGTCTGCAAGAAGAAGCACCTCACCAACACGCGCGCTTCCGGCTCGGACGACGCTCTGAAGCTCATTCCGTACAAGCAGATGAGCCTTGAGGAGAGCTTGGAGTTTATTCAGGACGACGAGCTTGTCGAGGTAACGCCGAAGAATATCCGTATCAGAAAGACCATTCTGGAGCGCGATCTTCGGCTTAAGGCGGAGGCTAAGCTGAAAAGGTAATCGTTAATTAATTGCAAGGAGGAAATGATAATGACCGGTTGGAATATGAGCATAGTCTATTTTCTGATAACAGCATTCTTGGCGTTACTTTTTATTACGGGAACGGTTGTGACAATTGTCTTTCTCGCAAAGAAAAAGAAACCGAAAGCCGCTGTTGCTTTTTCCTTATCTTGTTTGGGAGTGCTTATCGTTTCCGGCTTATTTATCGGTTCTCACTCCACCTATTTTACTTTCAACGATTGGGCGATAAAAGGGAGCAGCGTTTTCGAAGTCGTAAAGAAATACGGCGAACCCGATATATGGCACTCCGATAAAACGGGAATTGTTATAAATGTTGATTTTCAAAACGGCGAAGCCGAAAAGAAAGAGCCATCGGCTCCGTGGCAATTTGAGCAAGGTAAGAGCGGAAAGGTGGGATATTATATCTACACCGACAACGGACACATAATGTCCGACTATCTGCCGCATTATTATTATGTAAATTACAACGAACAGGGTGTTGTTACGGAAGTGTATGACGGAGTACACCCCGGAGGATAAAATCAAAAATAGTATCAACGCACACGGAGCTTTTGTTCGTGTGCGTTTTAAACAGGAACAAAAGAGAGATTTATAAGGAGATGATCGTTTTGGCTAAGGAAATGACAAAGGACATGACCAAGGGCGCGGTCGCGCCGATATTGCTGAAATTCTCACTTCCGCTGCTGGTGAGCGTGGTCTTTCAGCAGATGTACAATATCGCGGACAGCATGATCGCGGGGCGCTGTATCAACAACGACGCGCTTTCGGCGATTGGCGCGTCCTACCCGATAACCATGATATTTCTCGCAATAGGCACGGGAATGAACATCGGCTGCTCGGTGATGATCTCGACATTTTTCGGCGCTAAGGATTTCAAACAGATGAAAACCGCCGTGTACACCTCGCTTATCTCGACGGGAGTGCTCGCGGTGATTCTTACGGTCGTCGGTTATTTCACGAGCGGAGTATTTCTGAAAATTCTCGGCACAGACGCGGTGATTTTCGCCGATTCGCAGACCTATCTCAACATCTACGTTTTCGGACTGATATTTCTGTTTATCTACAACATCTGCACGGGAATATTTACCGCGCTCGGCGACAGCAAGACCCCGTTGTACTTCCTAATAGGCTCGTCGCTCGGCAATATCGGAATGGATCTGCTGTTCGTGGCAGTGTTCCAAATGGGCGTTGCGGGTACTGCCTGGGCAACGTTCCTGTGCCAGGGAGTGTGCTCGGTGCTCGCGTTTATCGTGCTTATACGCCGCGTTTCGCGTATCAAAAGCGAAAAATTCCGCCTGTTCGAGTGGCGAATGCTCGGGAAGATCGCCACGCTGTCCGTTCCCAGTATTTTACAGCAAAGCTTCGTTTCGGTGGGTCAGCTTTTCATTCAGAGCCTTGTGAACGATTGCGGCACGGACGTTGTCGCGGGTTACGCTTCGGCGATAAAGCTGAACACGTTCGCGATAACGAGCTTTGCGACGGTCGGTAACTCGGTGTCGAGCTTCACCGCACAGAATATCGGCGGCAGGGAGTTCGGCAGGGTAAGAAAGGGCTTCCGTGTGGGAGCGGTAATGGCGATAGTTATCGCGGCGGCGTTCGCGGTGTGCTATGTGGCGTTCTCGAAGAGCCTTATCTATCTGTTCATGGATAGCACAAATGCGAACACGGCAGTCGCGGCTGCTGCGGGTCAGGAGTTTCTGATAACGGTCGCACCGTTCTACCTTGCGGTTACGGTGAAGCTTGTCGCGGACGGCGTTCTGCGCGGCGGCAGACGAATGGCGGCGTTTATGGTGACGACGTTCAGCGACTTGATTTTGAGGGTCGCGTTTGCGTTTATTCTGAAGCCCATATTCGGCGCTAAGGGGATATGGCTGTCGTGGCCCGTAGGCTGGACTACGGCGGCGGTAATTTCCATGGCGATGTATTTTGTTTACATAAGAAAGCTGTGCCCGAAGAATAAGGAGAACGTTGAATGAGCCGAAGCTGCAAGAAATTCATTGTCTGCAAGGACGATAACAGCAAATTCGGCAAACGCCTTGCCAATAAAACGGTACGACGAAACAAAAACGTTCCCGGCGGCGCAAAATTCAAGAAGTGAGGATATTATGACCGAGATCACGATACGAAAAAACGACGCGGGGCAGCGCGCCGACCGCTTTCTCGCCAAGGCATACCCGAACCTGAAAAGCCCGCTGGTCTGCAAGCTTATGCGCAAGAAGCGGATAAAGCTGAACGGTGCGAAGACCGAGCCTAACGTGATACTCAGGGAGGGCGACGTGTTCCGCTTTTATCTGAGCGGGGAGCTTCTGTCCAAGGAAGCACCCGGGGAAACAGCGGATTTCCGCGATATTTCCGCGGAAATAAACGTCGTGTACGAGGACGAAAATATCCTGCTCGTTGACAAGCCTGCGGGGTTGGTGGTTCACGAGGACAACGACAACACCGCCGACACGCTGATAAACCGCGTGCTGAGCTATCTTTACCGCAAGGGCGAGTTCGTCCCGGAGCGCGAGAACAGCTTCACGCCCGCGCTCGTCAACCGTATCGACCGCAACACGAGCGGTATCGTTATCGCCGCAAAGAACGCCGAGAGCCTGCGCGTACTTAACCAAAAGGTTCGCGACCGCGAGATACAAAAACTGTATCTGTGCGCCGTCCGCGGAACTCCCGAGCCGTGCTCGGCAACGCTTACGGCGTATCTGAAAAAGCTCCCCGAGGAGAACAGGGTGCTTATCTCGGATAAGCCGCGCCCCAATTTTCTCACGATCAAGACAAAGTACCGCGTTCTGGAGAGCGGGGGAGAGCTGTCGCTTGTCGAGGTCGATCTGCTGACGGGGCGGACGCACCAGATACGCGCCCATTTCGCGCATATCGGACACCCGCTGCTCGGCGACGGAAAGTATGGCGAGAATGCGTTCAACAAGCGTTACGGCGCGAAGAAACAGGCGCTTTGCTCGTACAAACTGAAATTTGAGTTCACAACCGAAGCGGGCTGTCTGGAGTACCTCAACGGTCGTGAATTCACCGTCGGGAATACCGACGGACTGTGGTTCCGGGAGCTGTTTTTGTGAATACAAGCGACAAAATATTGTAGATGATTTAAGCATACAGCCATATATAAAGTGGCATAGCACCGCGCATTTTGTTGAAGTTGCACAAAATCAACATCTGAAAATTTACATTGATTTGTTGGAAAATTTGGCAAAATCACTTGATAAAGTTGCTAAAATTTAGTATAATATTACTTGATAGGTAATATCACGCGGTTTACCGCGAAAATTTATAACTTTCAGGAGGATGATTCCAATGGCAGTTAAAGTTGCAATCAATGGTTTCGGAAGAATAGGACGCCTTGCGTTCAGACAGATGTTCGGCGCTGAGGGCTACGAGGTAGTGGCTATCAACGATCTGACAAAGCCCTCTATGCTGGCTAATCTTTTAAAGTATGACACTGCGCAGAAGGGTTACTGCGGCGTTATCGGCGAGAACCTTCACACGGTATCCGCCGATGACGAGGCTAACACCATCACCGTAGACGGCAAGACCCTCAAGATCTACGCGGAGAAGGACGCTAAGGATTGTCCTTGGGGCGATCTCGGCGTTGACGTAGTTCTCGAGTGCACGGGGTTCTACTGCTCCAAGGAGAAGAGCATGGCGCACATCAACGCAGGCGCTAAGAAGGTAGTTATTTCCGCTCCCGCGGGCAGCGACCTTAAGACTATCGTATTCTCCGTAAACGAAAAGACGCTCACCAAGGACGACCAGATCATTTCCGCTGCTTCCTGCACAACGAACTGCCTGGCTCCCATGGCAAAGGCTCTTAACGATTACGCTCCTATCCAGAGCGGTATCATGAGCACTATTCACGCTTATACCGGCGATCAGATGATCCTCGACGGTCCGCACAGAAAGGGCGACCTCAGACGTGCGAGAGCGGGTGCGGCTAATATCGTTCCCAACTCTACCGGTGCCGCTAAGGCTATCGGTCTGGTTATCCCCGAGCTGAACGGCAAGCTGATCGGTTCCGCACAGCGCGTTCCCGTTCCCACCGGTTCGACCACTATCCTTACCGCTGTTGTTAAGGGTGCTGACGTTACCAAGGATGGCATCAACGCTGCTATGAAGGCTGCCGCTTCCGAGAGCTTCGGCTACAACGAGGATCAGATCGTTTCCTCCGACGTTATCGGTATGAGATACGGTTCTCTGTTCGACGCAACCCAGACCATGGTTTCCAAGGTTGCCGACGATCTCTATGAGGTTCAGGTAGTTTCTTGGTACGACAACGAGAACTCTTACACCTCTCAGATGGTAAGAACCATCAAGTACTTCGCTGAGCTTTAATTCGGCGGATATCGCTTAACAATAAAGGCTGCGTGGAAATGCGCAGCCTTTTTCTTTAACGGAAAACCGCGGGGAAATATCTCCGCGGTTTGTTTTATCAGAGCTTCGAGATGTGTCTGAACGCCGTGTCGGTGCTCCAGAAGAACATATCGTCCTTGAAGCGCTCCTTTAAGCCGCAGCGTTCGATCATCGACATTACGGGCGGCTGAACGCAGGAGAAGTAGACCATAATTCCGCTTGCGATGAGCCGTTCGCAGTACTCGTGAAGCGCCTCGACGCCCGAGATGTCCGCGACGGTAACTCCGCGCATTGAGAAGATGACGTTGTAGTTTTCGCCGAGCGCGGATATCTTCTCCTCGAGCTTCGCGCAGGTGCCGAAGTAGAGCGGTCCGGATATGTAGACGACGCAGGTGTATTTCAGCTTTTCGGGGTCGATTTGAGGATCGTCGAGCCTTTGCGGGTCGACCTCCGCGACCGTGACCTGCATATCCGACACCTTGACGACAAACATAATTATCGAGAACGCCACGCCGATAACTATCGCAATGGTGAGGTCAAATACCACCGTCGCGATCATCGTGATGAGGAACTGCATAATCGCGGTCTTTATCCTCTTGCCGAATATGGACTTTATTGAAGCCCAGTCGTTCATTCTCCAAGCGGTGACGATAAGCACTCCCGCCAGCGCCGAGAGCGGTATCATCGACATTACGCCGCCAAGCACGAACATTGAGAGCAGCAGTATCGCCGAGTGAATTACCGACGTGATACGCGTCTGACCGCCCGACTTTATCGCGACGCTGGTACGCGCTATCGCCGCGGTCGCGGGAACTCCGCCGAACAGCGGAAGTATCATATTTCCGATACCCTGCGCGGCAAGCTCCACGTTCGCGTTGAGCTTTTCGTTCTTCATTCGTCCTGCAGAAGCGCCGCAGAGCAGCGACTCGATAAGCCCCAGCGCCGCGATCGATATCGCGGGAACGATCAGCCCCTTGATGGTGTTCCAGTCCGCGAACGCCGAGAGGTTCAGGCGGTCGTCCAAAAATACGGTTTTGGGAATAGACCCGACCACGGGAACGTCAAATTTGAAGATCATATTCGCGGCGGTCGTGAGGACTATCGCGGCGAGAGAGCTTGGAAAATATTGGTTTATCCTCTTAGGGTAGAGGAACATAAACAAGATAACCGCCGCGCCGATTATCAGACCTGTGAGGTTTATGTGCTGCTCCAATCTGAAATAACTGCCGAGCTTTTCAATGGTCGTTGTGCCCTCGGAGGTCAGCCCCGAGAGGTTGTTGACCTGCCCGAGCGCGATAGTTATCGCAATTCCGCTCGTGAATCCCGTGATTACGGGCATGGGCAGATACGACACCAGACCGCCAAGCTTGAATATTCCCGCTATCAGCAGCAGTGCGCCGGCAATGAAGCTCGCGATAAAAACGCCCTGTATTCCGTACTGCGCCACGAGCGACGCTAAGATCGCGGTCATAGCGCCCGTCGGTCCGCTTATCTGGTAGGACGCTCCTGCCAGACCGCCGATTATCAGCCCCGCGAACACCGCTGTGATAAGCCCCGCCGCCGCGGTCGCTCCCGAGCTTACTCCGAAAGCCAGAGCCAACGGAAGCGCCACCGCCGCTACCGTCACTCCCGCGAGCGCGTCCTTGCCGAATTTTTTGGCATTGTAGCCCTTGAACTCGGTTTTGATTATTTTTGCGTATTCCTTAATTAACATAACAAACTTCTTCCTGTAAATAATTATGTGCGGCAGACGGGCGGGAAACACCCGCAGACGAGAAAAAGTGCAGCTGTTAAGGTTTTGTGCCTAACGGCTGCGCTTTGACGAAGTATGTGGGTGTTTCACGTTCGTCTGCAAACCACAACTCCTATTTTACGCCTTTATCCGCGTAAAGTCAAGTAGAATTACTCTGCACATTGACGGCGGTTTTTGGTGGAATTAACCAATGTTGTGCGGATTTTTTATTGACAAGATCAGGGTTGTGTGGTATAATTATTATAAAGAATTAAAAAGGAGCGTTAAATATGAAAACGATAACCTTGGGTAGCACGGGGATAACCACGCCGCAGAACGCTTTCGGCGCTTTGCCCGTTCAGAGAGCGGACAAGGATACGGCGGTAAAGCTGCTTCGGAGAGCCTACGAGGGCGGTATCACGTTCTTCGACACGGCGAGGGCGTATTCCGACAGCGAGGAAAAGATCGGCGCGGCGCTCTCCGACGTCCGCGAAAAAATCTTCATCGCCACAAAGACCATGGCGCAGGACGCCGAGCAGATGAAGCAGCAGCTCGAAACATCGCTGAAAACGCTCAGAACCGACTACATAGACATTTATCAGTTTCATTGCGCGGGGAGGTGCTTCAAGCCCGGCGACGGCACGGGTATGTACGAGCTTATGGAGGACTTCAGGCGGCAGGGAATGATACGTCATATCGGCATAACCGCGCACAAGATCGGTATCGCCGAGGAGAGCATTGAATCGGGGCTTTACGAAACGCTCCAATTTCCGTTCAGCTATCTGTCGTCGGAGCGCGAGCTGGCGCTTGCCGACAAGTGCCGTGAAAAGAATATGGGCTTTATCGCGATGAAAGCTCTCGCGGGCGGCATGATAACGAATTCGAGGGTTGCCTGCGCTTTTATCGGGCAATACGGCAATGTTCTGCCGATCTGGGGAATTCAGCGTGAAAACGAGCTGGAGGAATGGCTCGCTTTCATGAACGACACTCCCGAGATGACCGACGATATCCGCGCGGAGATCGAGCGCGACAAACAGCAGCTTGGCGGGAACTTCTGCCGAGGCTGCGGTTACTGTATGCCGTGCCCCAAGGGAATACAGATCAACAACTGCGCGAGAATGTCGCTTATGCTGCGCCGCGCCCCGTCAGAACGCTGGCTCTCGGAGGAGTGGCGGAACAATATGAAGCAGATCGAGGACTGCGTAAACTGCGGTCAATGCAAGTCCAGATGTCCATACGAGCTGGACACTCCCGCACTGCTTAAAGAAAATTACGCGGATTACCTCAGGGTGCTTGCGGGCGAGGTCGACGTGAGGTCTTAATGTTAATAGCGGAAATGTTTATACGCAAATCTAACTGAATTGTGTATAAACATTTTTTTGTTATATATATTGCATTTTTCGGGGATTTGTGGTATTATTATATAGAATGGGATAAAAATCGAGTTTTATCCAATAATTGACCAAGGAGTAAGTAAAATGCCCAAAAAGACAGATATTCACAAGATAATGATCATAGGCTCGGGACCTATAATCATCGGACAGGCGTGCGAGTTCGACTATTCGGGAACTCAGGCGTGCAAGGCGCTGAAAAAGCTGGGGTACGAGATAGTTCTCGTAAACTCCAACCCCGCGACCATAATGACCGACCCCGATGTGGCGGACATCACCTATATCGAGCCGCTGAACGTTTCGCGGCTTACGCAGATAATCGAAAAGGAACGCCCCGACGCGCTGCTCCCCAATCTCGGCGGACAGAGCGGTCTGAACCTCTGCTCGGAGCTTTCCGAGGCGGGAATCCTCGAGAAATATGGCGTTCAGGTCATAGGCGTGCAGGTGGACGCTATCGAGCGCGGCGAGGACAGAATCGAGTTCAAGCACACAATGGAGAAGCTCGGTATCGAAATGCCGCGCAGCGAGGTCGCGTATTCCGTTGACGAGGCGCTCGCGATCGCCGACAGGCTGCACTATCCCGTAGTTCTCCGTCCCGCGTATACCATGGGCGGCGCGGGCGGCGGTCTGGTCTACAACGTTGACGAGCTTAAGGTCGTCTGTGCGAGGGGGCTTCAGGCTTCTCTTGTCGGACAGGTTCTTGTTGAGGAATCTATCGCGGGCTGGGAGGAATTGGAACTCGAAGTTGTCCGCGACGCTGAGAACAACGTTATCACCGTATGCTTTATTGAGAATATCGACCCTATCGGCGTTCACACGGGCGACAGCTTCTGCTCCGCGCCTATGCTGACTATCTCCGAGGACGTTCAGAAAAAATTACAAGAGTACTCATATAGCATTGTAAAGGCTATCGAGGTCATTGGCGGCTGCAACTGTCAGTTCGCGCACGATCCCGTTTCGGGAAGAATAGTCGTTATTGAGATAAATCCGCGCACCTCGCGTTCGTCCGCTCTGGCTTCAAAGGCTACGGGTTTCCCGATCGCGCTGGTTTCGGCTATGCTCGCGTGCGGTCTTACTCTTAAAGAAATTCCCTGCGGCAAGTACGGAACGCTTGACAAGTATGTTCCCGACGGCGATTATGTGGTTATCAAGTTCGCGCGCTGGGCGTTCGAGAAGTTCAAGGGCGCTTCGGACAAGCTCGGCACGCAGATGAGAGCGGTCGGCGAGGTAATGTCGATCGGCAAGACCTACAAGGAGGCGTTCCAGAAAGCGATACGTTCCCTTGAAACGGGTCGCTACGGTCTGGGCTACGCGAAAAATTTCCACGATTTAAGCAAGGAGGAGCTGCTTTCAAAGCTGACCTATCCGTCCTCCGAGCGGCAATTTATCATTTACGAGGCTCTGCGCAAGGGCGCAACGACCGAGGAAATTTACAATCTTACTAAAATAAAGCATTGGTTCTTGGAGCAAATGCTCGAGCTTATCAAAGAGGAAGAGGCGCTTTCGGCGGCAAAGGGCAAGGTTCCCGAAAAGGACGTTCTCAAGCAGGCGAAGCGCGACGGCTTTTCCGACCGCTATCTCTCGAAGCTGTTGGACGTTTCCGAGGCGGATATCCGCGAAAAGCGCAGGGAATACGGCATTAACGAGGCATGGGAGGGCGTTCACGTAAGCGGCACGGAGAACGCGGCTTACTATTACTCCACCTATAATCTTGACGAGGACAAAAGCCCCGTCAATACCGACAAGCCGAAAATCATGATACTCGGCGGCGGTCCCAACAGAATAGGGCAGGGCATCGAGTTCGACTACTGCTGCGTTCACGCGGCGCTGGCGCTGAAATCGCTCGGCTTCGAGTCGATAATCGTCAACTGCAATCCCGAGACCGTTTCCACCGACTACGACACCTCGGACAAGCTCTATTTCGAGCCGCTGACACTCGAGGACGTTCTGTCTATCCACGAAAAGGAAAAGCCCGTCGGCGTTATCGCGCAGTTCGGCGGTCAGACTCCGCTCAATCTCGCGGCGGAGCTTAAAAAGAACGGCGTGAACATTCTCGGAACAACTCCCGAAACAATTGACCTCGCGGAGGATCGCGATCATTTCCGCGCCATGATGGAGCGTCTCGGTATTCCCATGCCCGAGAGCGGAATGGCTGTCACCGTTGACGACGCGCTCGAGATCGCCAACCGTATCGGATATCCCGTAATGGTTCGCCCGTCCTACGTTCTCGGCGGACGCGGAATGGAGGTAGTTCACGACGACGAGATGATGCGCGTTTATATGAGCGCGGCAGTCGGCGTTACTCCCGACCGTCCGATACTCATTGACCGTTTTCTCAACCACGCGACGGAGTGCGAGGCTGACGCTATTTCCGACGGCACACATTGCTTTGTTCCCGCCGTTATGGAGCATATCGAGCTTGCGGGAGTTCACAGTGGCGACTCAGCGTGCATTCTCCCCGCGAAAAACCTCTCCGACAAGCACATCGCGACCATCAAGGAGTACACACGCAGGATAGCCGTGGAAATGGGCGTTGTCGGGCTTATGAATATGCAGTACGCTATCGAGGGCGACACCGTGTACGTTCTCGAAGCCAATCCGCGCGCTTCGCGTACCGTGCCGCTGGTTTCCAAGGTCTGCGACATCAATATGGTGAAGATCGCAACCGAGATAATGACTGCGCAGTTCACGAAGAAGCCGTCACCCGTACCGGAGCTTCACGACCGCGTTATTCCGCATTACGGCGTTAAAGAAGCGGTGTTCCCGTTCAACATGTTCCAGGAGGTCGACCCCGTTCTCGGACCCGAAATGCGCTCCACGGGCGAGGTTCTGGGCATTTCCCCGAGCTTCGGCGAGGCTTATTACAAGGCGCAGGAGGCTACGCAGACGAGACTGCCTATGGAGGGCACGGTGCTGCTGTCCGTCTGCGACCGCGACAAGCCCGAGCTTGTTGAGATCGCCAAAGCGTTTGAGAAGCTCGGCTTTAAGATACTGTCCACGGGCAAGAGCTACGAGCTTATTACGGGCGCGGGCGTTGCCGCCGAGAAAGTCCTTAAGCTCTACGAAGGCAGACCGAATATCACGGATAAGATCGCGAACGGCGAGATACAGCTTATCATCAACACTCCCGCGGGAAAGACCAGCGCGAACGACGACAGCTATATCCGCAAGGCGGCTATAAAGCACCGCGTTCCGTACATCACCACCATGGCTGCCGCAAAGGCGAGCGCGGAGGGCATTGCCGCTATCAAGAACAACTTGTACCTCGGAGTTAAGTCGCTTCAGGCGTTCCACGCGGAGATAAAGTAAAAATGAACACAGAACCGGGAGCTGCTCTCGGTTCTGTCGGTTTGTATCGGGGGAGATATGTTGAAAATCGGAAAAGCCATGCTTACGCTGTTTGTTGGTTTGCTGTTTCTGTGCGGCTGCGGTTATACGTTATCACCGTTTCCCGAAAGCACCTCAACGTATTCGGAAACGGCGGCGGACGCAATCTCCTCCGAAAGCCATGCTCCCGAAACCTCGGAAGAGCCGCACGGCACGGGAACGCTTACGGTGCATTTTATTGATGTGGGGCAGGGCGACAGTACGTTTATTGAGCTGCCGAACGGGAAAACAATGCTTATCGACGCGGGCGAAGCCTCGGAGGGCGACAATGTTGTAACATATATTCTCTCGCAAGGGTACGATACCGTTGACTATGTTGTAGCCTCGCACCCTCACGACGACCACATAGGCGGAATGTCCGAAGTGCTGAACAACTTTATTGTAAAGAATTTCTACCTTACCGGGGCTGTTGGCAATTCCGACGGCTATGAGGAAATGATGACGGCTCTTGCTGAAAACGCGATACCGACAAATTATGCGGCGGCGGGCGACATAATTATAGATGACGACAAACTTTTGGTTGAAGCAGTCGCCCCGAAAACACTCGATTGTGACAATTTGAACGATACGTCGATCGTTCTCAAACTTACATACAATGAAAATGTCTTTCTGTTCACGGGAGACGCGGAAAAGAAAGAAGAGGACGGCATCTGGACGAATATCAAGTGCGACGTTCTTAAAGTGGGACATCACGGCTCGTCCACCTCAACGAGCGAGAACTTTCTCAAAAAAACCGAGCCGACCTACGCGGTGATTTCGGCGGGACTGTTCAACTCCTACGGTCATCCGACTGAAAAGACGCTCGGCGCGCTTGCCGAAAGGGGAATAAAGACCTACCGCACCGATCTTCAGGGCACGATAACATTCACCTCGGACGGGACGAATATCACCGCAAACAAGGAACCGGTCGAATACGAAGCGCCGTCCGTTCCCGAAAGCGCGGGCTATGTCCTCAACACCAAGTCCAAGAAGATACATTATCCGTACTGCGAGTCGGTAAAGACGATAAAGGAGAAGAACAAGGAGTATACGGACGATTTCGGGGCGGCTCTCGCGGAGGGCTACACTCCGTGCGGAAGCTGCAAGCCGACGGCGGACAATGTCGGATAACGATGTTTTTTTGAAAACCGCTTGATAAAGTCAGGCGGCTGTGATATAATTAACAATGTGCAGAACATTAAATCGGAGGCGTTTTTAATGACGTTAAAGGAACTAAAAATCGGCGAAAGCGCCGTAATAACGAGCGTTGGCGGAGAGGGCGCGCTGCGGCAGCACTTTCTGGATATGGGAGTGATTCCGGGCGCGGAGGTCACGATGGTAAAGCTCGCGCCCATGGGCGACCCTATGGAGCTTCAGGTACACGGCTACGAGCTTACCCTGCGGCTCGCGGACGCGGAGCAGATCGGCGCGGAGCCTATCAAGGAGCGAAGCAATCAGCACAGGCGCATAGACAGAATTTACCCTAAGGCGCACCCGGGTCTCGGCGAGGACGGAAAATATCACGACAAGGACGGCGGCGCTCCGCTGCCCGAGGGAACGAAGATTACATACGCGCTTGTCGGCAATCAGAACTGCGGTAAGACCACGCTTTTCAATCAGCTTACGGGAGCAAATCAGCACGTCGGGAACTTCCCGGGAGTCACCGTCGACAGGAAGGACGGCGCGATAAAGGGCTATCCGAACACCATGGTGACCGATCTTCCGGGAATTTATTCCATGTCGCCGTACACGAGCGAGGAGATAGTATCGCGGAATTTCGTGCTTAAAGAAAAGCCCAAGGCGATAATCAATATCGTCGACGCGACTAATATCGAGCGAAATCTGTACCTCACCATGCAGCTTCTGGAAATGGACGTTCCCATGGTAGTGGCGCTCAATATGATGGACGAGGTCACGGGAAACAACGGCGCGGTGGACATAAACGGAATGGAGGCCATGCTCGGCGTTCCCGTCGTACCGATCTCCGCCGCGAAAAACGAGGGCGTACACGAGCTTATCGAGCACGCGCTCCACATAGCGCAGTATCAGGAAAAGCCGGCGAAGCAGGACTTCTGCAGCAAGGACAACCACGGCGGCGCTATACATAGGGCTATTCACGCGGTGGAATCCGTTATCGAGGATCACGCGGAAAAGGCGGGTCTGCCGCTTCAGTTTGCCGCGACAAAGACTATCGAGGGCGACGAGCTGATACTCGAGCAGTTAAAGCTCGACGAGAACGAAAAGGAGCTTATCGAGCACACGGTCGTTCAGATGGAGCGCGAGGGCGGAATGGACCGCAGCGCCGCAATCGCCGATATGCGGTTCGACTTTATTGAGTTCGTCTGCGAGAGCACCGTTCAGAAGCCGCGCCAAAGCAAGGAACGCGTGCGTTCCGAGAGGATAGACCGCATACTCACGGGTAAATGGACGGCGATACCGTGCTTTATCCTGATAATGGCGGCGGTCTTTCTGCTGACCTTCAACGTTATCGGCGCGTTTTTGCAGGGTCTTTTTGAAACGGGTATCGACGCACTTTCGGCTCTGGTCGACGGCTGGATGACCTCCGCGAACGTCAACTCGGCGCTTCACGGACTGGTTATCGACGGCATATTCGGCGGAGTGGGCAGCGTGCTGAGCTTTCTGCCGATAGTCGTGACGCTGTTCTTCTTCCTGTCGATAATGGAGGACAGCGGTTATGTGGCGCGCGTGGCGTTCTTTATGGATAAGCTGCTGCGCAAGATCGGGCTTTCGGGCAGAAGTATCGTTCCTATGCTGATAGGCTTCGGCTGCACAGTTCCCGCGGTAATGTCCACGAGAACGCTCCCGAGTAAGCGCGACCGCAAAATGACCATTCTGCTGACGCCGTTTATGAGCTGCACGGCAAAGCTGCCGATATACGCGTTCTTCGTGAGCGCGTTTTTCCCCGAACACGGCGGGCTTATCATGACGGGTCTGTATCTTCTGGGGATTATCGTCGCGATACTGATAGCGTTCCTGTTTAAGGGAACTCTCTTTAAGGGCGAGGCTGTGCCGTTCGTTATGGAGCTGCCGAACTACCGTATGCCCGGCATGAAAAATGTCGCGCAGCTTCTCTGGGAAAAGGCAAAGGACTTCCTCAGCAAGGCGTTCACGATAATCCTTATCGCGACTATCGTTGTGTGGTTCTTGCAGAGCTTTGACGGGCATTTCAACATAGTGAGCGATTCCTCGGAGAGCCTTATGGCGGCTGTCGCGGGCTGGCTTGTTCCGATATTTGAACCGCTCGGTCTGGGCGACTGGCGAATCGTCACCTCGCTTATCAGCGGCTTTATGGCAAAGGAGAGCGTTGTTTCCACAATGGAGATTCTGTTCGGCGGAACGATAACGACGGCGCTTTCGGCGGTTTCCGCCGCTACTATGCTGGTGTTCTCGCTGTTGTACACACCGTGCGTGGCGTCTATCGCCGCTATCCGCCGCGAGCTTGGAATACGCTGGGCTGCGGGCGTGGTTATCTGGCAGTGCGTTGTCGCATGGCTTGTCGCGTTTATAGCGAGGGCGGCATTCCTTGTTCTGGGAATTTAAGGAGGAAATATGAACGGCGCGGATATTCTGGTTATAATTCTTGTAGCGGCTTTAGCCGCGGGAGCTGCCGCGGCAATGATAAGGAACAGGCGCAAGGGTAAGGACTGCTGCGGCGACTGCTCAAAATGCTCCGGTTTCTTCGGCTGCGGAAAAAACGATTCGGACGGCAAGATGTAATTTTTCCCGTACATTGACTTTTTCGGAACTTTATGTTATACTGAAACTATGATATCAGCCCATGTTGAAAGGTTCGGTCAGAATGAAAGGAAAATATTTAAAACGTCTTGCGGCGCTGCTGCCGATATTGCTGCTCTGCGCGGGCTGTAATGCCGCGTCCGATTCCGACAGCGTACCCGAGAGCATTGTGATAAGCTCGGCGGATTCGTCAATCAGTTCGGGCAGCTCATCGGATAAATCCTCGTCCTCGGGAAGCTCGGATACTTCTTCAAGCATATCGTCCTCTTCAAGTTCGTCAAGCAGCAAGCCCGAGGAAAGCTCCTCCGGGGATACGGCTTCGGAAAGCGGCGAATATCCGGGCACTTATGAGGAGAGCGCTCCGGGTTACGTTGAGAGCGATCCCGGCTACATTGAAAGCACACCGGTCAGCGAGTCGTCCGAAGCGTCCGTTTCCGGGAGTTCGAGCACGTCCGACGAATATTCCGAGCCGGAAAGCAGCAGCTCGACATATGCGCCGCCTGCCGAGCCGAGCGTTCCCGACGACCCTATACAAAGCCTTATTTCCCAAATGTCGCTTAAGGAACGCATTTATCAGATGTTCTTCGTGAACCCCGAGCAGATCACGGGCGGAGGAACGGTGCTTACGCCCATCGACCTCACGGACAAGCCCGTCGGCGGAATACTCTGCATGGGCGATAATCTCCAAAGCGTTCCGCAGACGTATGAAATGCTCACCGGAATACAGGAGAACGCCATGCGAAGCGGTATCGGCGTGTTCCTCGCGGTCGACGAGGAGGGCGGCAGGGTAGCACGGTGCGCATGGAAGCTCGGCACGACCGAATTCGACGGAATGGCGGTCTACGGTGCGCGCAACGACGCGGACGAGGCTTTCAACATCGGAAGGACGATCGGAGCGGATATCGGGGCGCTCGGATTCAACGTGGACTTCGCGCCTGTCGCGGATGTGGACATCTCGCCGTACAACGAGCTTGGCGACCGCATTTTCAGCGGCGATCCCTATGTAGTCGCGAATATGGTCTCGAACGTTGTGCGCGGTCTTAAGTCCTCGGGCGTGGCTGCGACCCTGAAGCATTTCCCGGGTCTCGGCGCGGAGAACGGCAACAGCCACACGGAGTCGGCGATAGTGATAGACCGCACGCTCGAACAGCTCCGCAGCGAGGAATTCGTGCCGTTCAAAAGCGGCATACGGGCGGGCGCGGATTTCGTTATGGTAGGGCATCAGCAGGTGACGGCGTTCGGCGATGAGCTTCCTGCGGATCTGTCGTACACGGCGGTGACGGAAATGCTTCGCGACGAGCTTGGCTTTGAGGGCATTGCGGTCACTGATTCGCAGGTGATGAATACGATCTCCAACCTCTACTATCCGAGAACGGCGGCGGTAATGTCCGTCAAGGCGGGAATAGATATGATACTCACCCCCGGGGATCTCGACGACGCCGTAAACGGCGTTTACAACGCGGTCTTGTCGGGAGAGATATCCGAGGAGCGGATCAACGAAAGCGTAACGCGTATTCTTACGGTAAAGCAGAAAATGGGTCTGCTTGCTTGACAATTCGGATAATTTGGTGTATAATACATTCAAGAAAGCCATTTTGACGGCTATGAGGAGGACATTATGGAACATTATAATCCATTGCTCCCGAACGACGAAAACGGGAAAAAGTTTATAACTATCGGAGAGATCATGCTGCGGCTCACTCCGCCTAACTACGAAAAGATCCGCATGACGCATACGTTCGAGGCGAGCTACGGCGGCAGCGAGGCGAATATCGCGCTCGCGCTTGCCAATCTGGGCGTGGACAGTACGTTTTTCAGCGTCGTTCCCGATAACAGTCTGGGCAAGAGCGCGGTGCGCTGGCTCCGCTCCAACGATGTACACTGCACTCCCGTTATACTGACCTCGCCCGGGGAAACTCCCACGCACCGTCTGGGTACATATTATCTGGAAACGGGCTACGGGATTCGTCCAAGCAAGGTCACTTACGACAGAATGCACAGCGTTATCACCGAGTACGATTTCAGCAAGGTTGACCTCGAAGCGCTTCTGGAGGGCTTTGACTGGCTGCACCTCAGCGGAATCACTCCCGCGCTCGGCAAGAACTGCCGCGAGCTTATCATGAACTGTCTGAAGATCGCCAAGGAAAAGGGGCTTATCGTTAGCTTCGACGGCAATTTCAGAAGCCAGCTCTGGGGCTGGGAGGAGGCGCGCGACTTCTGTACGGAGTGTCTGCCGTATGTCGACGTGCTTCTCGGAATCGAGCCTTACCACCTTTGGAAAGACGAGAGTGATCATTCAAAGGGCGACTGGAAGGACGGCGTTCCGCTTCAGCCGAGCTACGAGCAGCAGGACGAGATATTCCGTCACTTTATCGAGAGATATCCCAATCTGAAATGCATAGCGCGGCATGTCCGCTACGCTCACAGCGGCAGCGAGAACAGCCTGAAAGCGTTTATGTGGTACGACGGTCACACGTTCGAGAGCCGTTTGTTCACGTTTAACGTGCTTGACCGCGTGGGCGGCGGCGATGCGTTCGCGAGCGGTCTGATCTACGCGATGATGAACAATTTCAAGTCTATGGATATGGTGAACTTTGCGGTAGCGTCGAGCGTTATCAAGCACACGATCCACGGCGACGGCAATATCACCGACGATGTTCAGAGTATTCGCAACCTTATGAATATGAATTACGATATCAAGCGGTAAGACTTTCGCTTAAAAAAGCGGTGTCGGGCGACTATGCCCGATACCGTTTTTTGATATTGCCGAAAAGTGTAGGATATGGGATTGCATGGCTATATATCGAGATGTCCGTTACGGAGTATTATATGTATTTTTCGGATTTGGGAATTTTTGGTTCGACCTTTTTCGCATAGAATGTAACGGATTACAAATGCTTTTGCAATGCGAAAAAACGGTGCTTTTTTTAATATATGCGCCAAAGCGCGTATTGTTAAAATCAACAAAAGTTTTTCCGAAAGTTCGTTAAATTACACAATATCGATATTCTTGACAAAAAACACAAAATATGGTATGTTTAAAGTAATTTAAGTAGCGTTTAGCTGCTTAAGTTGTGGTTTTACAAATTATTTTATAAGGAGGATTTTATGAAAACCAAAAGCAAACACAACAGGCTAGCCGCCGTTTTCCTGGCGCTGGCGATGCTGCTGACGTCTGTTTCGTTCGGCATGTTCGCAAGCGCGGAAGAGACGGCGGCAGGCGACCCTACATATGTTCTTGACACAACGACTGATTTAAATCCGGCTGCACAAGGCGATTTCACGGACGGTGAATCTGCACAAGCAGGTACAAGTGATTTCTTTACCTTGTATTATAGCGCGAAAACCAAAATTGATGGCAGCGACAAGAAATTTGACAATGGTTATTCCGGTTCGCAGAGAATAAACTTTGGCGGAAAGCTTGACATGTCTGTTCCCAAAAACGCTATTTCGTTTACGACCAAATACGCTTCTTCTGTGGAAGTATGTTGGGTTGAGGGCGGCGATGATAATCGTCAGATAACCATTGTTGACAAGGACGGTAACGAAGTCTTTACTTCGGATGAGACACTTGCAAAAAATGCAGCATGTGTTTCAAAAATTGAGCTTCCGGATGCGGGCACTTACTTCCTTGGCGGTAAGGAAAATAACAATTATTTCTTTATGGTTAAGGTAACCGAGCATATGCCTAAAGAATATGTTCTTGACACAACAACCGATTTAAATCCGGCTGCGCAAGGTGATTTCACGGACGGTGAATCTGCACAAGCAGGTACAAGTGATTTCTTTACCTTGTATTATAGCGCGAAAACCAAAATTGATGGCAGCGACAAGAAATTTGACAATGGTTATTCCGGTTCGCAGAGAATAAACTTTGGCGGAAAGCTTGACATGTCTGTTCCCAAAAACGCTATTTCGTTTACGACCAAATACGCTTCTTCTGTGGAAGTATGTTGGGTTGAGGGCGGCGATGATAATCGTCAGATAACCATTGTTGACAAGGACGGTAACGAAGCCTTTACTTCGGATGAGACACTTGCAAAAAATGCAGCTTGTGTTTCAAAAATCGAGCTTCCGGATGCGGGTACTTACTTCCTTGGCGGTAAGGAAAATAACAACTATTTCTTTATGGTTAAAGTAACCGATGGCGGTGGTGCTCCTGTTGAACGTGGCGATTGGAGTATCGTTGATGATCCTACGATTGGCGAGATTACACAGAACGGCGGAAAAATTGTTGTTCCCGTAACTGCTGATGTGGGAAATAATGGCGGCGATAAGGTTATTGTAACTATGACTGACAGCAAGGGTGAGGAAACTTCCTTGCAGTCTATTGCAACAGCAACAGAGCATACACGTGAGTTTACTCCTACAGCTACGGGTACGTACACCTTTAGAGCGGTTCTTTCGCGTGAGGGTGAAGATGACAAGATAAGTGCACCGGTTGATTTCGACTTCATTCTTCCTCTCGGCAAGCCTACTATCGCTTCCGTGACCAGCATGGGCGGCGGCAAGATCTCGCTTGTTTGGAGCGCAGTTCCCGAGGCAGAGACCTACACCGTTTTCTGTGACGGCAAGGAAGTCGGCACTACCGATAAGACAGCTTATACAGTAGACGGACTTACCGTAGGCAAAGAGTATTCTTTCACAGTACAGGCAGTTCGCGGCACCGATAAGGGCAGCGAGTCCGACCCGAAGAAGGCTACGGCTACCGCTGAGGAACAGCGCGTATGGGGTCACGTATACTACGGACCTTCTACCAATGCAAGCAACAATGATGTTGAAGGCGATCTCAACAAGGATGGCAAGGTAACCGTATTCTCCGAGGGAGGCAAGGGCAAGATCGTTCCCGGCGGTTCTGACGGTCTTAGCTTCTACTACACCGCTATCCCGGATGATCTTAACTTTACGCTCCGCGCAAAGGCTCATGTCGACGAAAATTGGATAACATACAGCAACGGTCAGGAAGGCTTTGGTCTGCTTGCATTGGATAGTCTTCCTACGGTAGGCAAAGCAAATCACTGGACAAATCAGTATATGCTGGCAATATCCAAGATCGAATATCGCTGGGACAGCGAAAACAATAAGGTAACAAGAGATGACGGCGTTGGCAATAAGTATTCCATGAAATTTGGCGTTGGCGCTTCCAACAACAAGACAGGCATCACTCCCGGAAATCTTGCCGATGTCGAGGCAAGTGTTACTGATGTTGTAAATGCGGTCGCTCCGAACAAGAGCCACCAGGATCCTCTGGAATTCTCTGCAGTCGGAAAAGCTGCCGGCACATACAACATTGTTGGCGGTATAAAGAACCCCGATGCAATTAAGGCTGACGAAACCCTTTCGGAGATCACCGATTTCGTTATCGAGATCCAAAGAAACAACACCGGTTATTTCCTTACCTACTATAAAGAAGATGGAACTACCGTTATAGGTCGTCAGAAATACTATGAGCCGGACGCTCTCAGCGTACTTGACGACGAAAACATTTATGTCGGCTTCTTCGCTGCTAGAAACGCACGCGCGACATTCTCCGACGTAGTACTTACTACCATTGCACCCGAGAACGATCTTCCCGCTGAGGAAAGACCCGTTGATCTGGTAACTCCCGTGCTTAACGTAATGTCTGCGTCTGTTTCCAACAGCGATAGCTACAATTTGATGCTGAAATCCAATGTCAGCGGTACTGTTGATGTTTCCTTGAATAATAATTCTGTTTTCAAGGGAACTATGACGGCTGATGAACTGTTCAGCACCAATATTGACCTAAAAATTTACGAAAGCAACGATTTTACTATCGTATTTACTCCCGATCCCGATCAGTATCTCGGTGAGTACAAGAAGCTTGCAAATGCGGATCCGATCTTGACAGAATTGACTGTAAAGTATGAAACCAAGTTTGCAAACCAGAACAATCTGTATGTTGCGCCCTATGGTTCGTCCGACGGCAACGGCGGTCCCGATTATCCTTTGGATATCAAAACCGCTGTCAGCGTTGTTAGACCCGGTCAGACGATCGTTGTAATGGAAGGCACATATATGCTTTATTCGCCGGTACGCATTGAACGAGGTATGGACGGATTGGCAAGCGCTCCCATAAGAATGGTTGCAGATCCCGAGGCAGCTTCAAGACCCGTATTCAACTTTAACAGTATGTCCGAGGGCTTTAGACTCGGCGGCAACTACTGGTACTTGAAGGGCTTTGACGTTACCAACTCCGCAAACGGCTCTACCGGCTTCCGCGTATGCGGCAGCAACAATACTCTCGATCAGATCAATGCTTACAATAACGGCAACACTGGTATTCAGATAAGCGCATACAGAGACAGCAGTGATCCCAGAGAATTTTGGCCGCGTGATAATTTTATCCTCAACTGTACGTCTTACAATAACGCGGACGGCGGATATGAGGACGCAGACGGATTCGCGGCAAAGCTAACAATAGGCGAGGGCAATGTCTTTGACGGCTGCGTAGCTTACAATAACGCCGATGATGGTTGGGATCTGTACGCAAAGGTATCTTCGGGCAATATCGGCACGGTTACTATCCGTAACTGTATCGCATACAGAAACGGTATTCTCCTTGACGGTACAGACGCAGGCAACGGCAACGGCTTCAAGATGGGCGGTGAGAACCTTACCGCAGGTCACCAGCTTATCAACTGCATCGCGTTTGAGAATAAGGCGGATGGAATCACTTCCAACTCCTGTCCCGATATTAAGGTTATATGCTGCACATCTTACAACAACGGCAAGAGCAATCTTAATCTGTATACCAATAACTCCGGCAATTCGACAAATTATACCGTTGAAGGACTCATCTCCTGCGGCGGTACGGGAGATACTATTAAGAAGACTGCGACCGACACATCTACGATCAAAGAGGAGACTAATCATGTGGTAGACGCTTCAGCGTTCGTTTCCACAGAGTTTAACGGTTTCAACCGTAAGGCTGACGGAACTATTGATCTCGGCGACTTCCTTAAGCTTGGTGAAAACGCTCCCGAGGGCGCAGGTGCTGACATAGGCAGCGCAGGCGGATCTACTCCTTCCGAGGATATTGGACAGATAACACCCGATACGGATCTTCCCACACCTCCGTCTCCTCCTTCCGGATCTTCCTCGACACCTTCCGAGCCTTCTACACCCGCAACACCCGATAGCGGTGTTATCGAGTTTGAGCACAGCGGAACGGATATTAAGGTAACGGCTCCCTCCAACGCGTTTGACAACGCGGACGAGATCAAGTTCAACGCCGATCCCGTTGCTGAGGAAACCAACGACAATCAGTTCACGTTTGACCTTAACTTTACCGACAAGGACGGCAACAAGGTTCAGCCCAAGGTCGCTGTAACCGTAAAGATTCCCGTTCCGGCTGCTCTTAAGGATAAGACGATCTACGTATATCATGTAGAGAACGACGGCAAATACACCGAGATCAGCTGCAAGGTTGAGAACGGTATGGTAGTGTTTACCGCAAGCAGCTTCAGCAAGTACATTATTACAAGCGAGAAGCTTTCTGCTGCGAATCCCGGCAGTTCCACTCCGTCCGGCGAGGATACGAACCCCTCTACGGGCGCTGCGGTACCTGTCGCGGGTTTGGCGGCTCTTATGGCCGGCGCGGCAGTAACGATCTTTGTTACCAAGCGCAAGCGCGGCTGATAAAGGACGGTCTGTGACAGACTGACTAAAAAATGATTAAACCCTGGTTTTCAATTTGAAGATCGGGGTTTATTATGTAAAAGGGTATTCCATTTTTGGGGAGATTGTGGTATAATATATAGTTGTACGTGATAATAAGAAAAACAGGAGAATATATGAACTTAAAATTTACCGTTACGCAATCGGAGCTTTCCGATCTGCTGCTTAATATTTCGCCGACGCGTCCCGTTTTTATCTGGGGCGCGCCCGGAATAGGAAAGTCCGCGCTGGTGCAGAAATTCGCGGACGACGTGGGTCTGGAGTGTGTTTCGCTGCTGGGAAGTCAGCTCGCGCCTGAGGACATTATCGGAATACCGCAGATAAAGGGGGAAACCTCGCAGTTTATGCCGCCGAAGATGATCGCGCGGAAAGAGCCGTATGTGCTGTTCCTCGACGAGCTGAACGCCTGTTCGCAGGAGGTTCAGAAAGCGTTTTACAGCCTTATCCACGAAAAGCGTATCGGCGAATATCATCTGCCGAAAGGGAGCGTGGTCATAGGCGCGGGAAACCGTTCTCAGGACGGCGCGATCGTGAAAACAATGTCAACGGCGCTGATAAACAGAATGTTCCATGTTCAGCTTGTCGCCGACCCGAAGCAGTGGCTGAGCTGGGCTTATGAGAACTCGCTTCACCCGTGGGTGATCGACTACATAACCGAGCGCCCCGATCACCTGTTCTCCGAGCCGCCCAAGACCGAGGAGCCGTATTCGACCCCGCGCTCGTGGCATATGCTCAGCGACGCTCTGAAAGAGTACGGGGCGGGGGAGAAGGACGTCCCCGAAAAGATACTGCGCGTACTGGCTTACGGCTCGGTGTCGTCATCGCACGCGGGAATGTTCCTCGCGTTTGTAAAGCAGCTCGGCAACAAGAATTTGCTCAACGAGATAATCAAGGGCGAGGCGCGTTTTCCGTCCGCGCCCGAGGATCGCGACGTGCTGTATTTCGTGGCGCAGAGCTTTCGCGGAAAGCTGCTTCTGGAGCTGCCCGAGGACAAGCAGTCGATAAGCAGGAGCGCTCAGGAGCTTGCTCACCGTGCAAAGGCTATGATAAAGGATCTGTCGCATATCAATCTTGAGCTTGCGCAGATGGTGGTGTCCTCGGACGATGGAAAGGTGCTGCCCGAGTGGTTTATGGTGGAGATAGTACGCGATCTGCCGCGGCTTATCAAGAATGAAAAGTAATATGGCTAAGAAAAAGGAAGTACACATCTCGAAAAACGAACAGCAGCTCCTCGACGGGATAGAGATAATAAAGGCGCACCCGCTTTTCGGGAAGTTGACTATATACCGCAGCATAGCCGGCAAGTCGGCGCTCGGGAAGAATACCTTGGCGAAAGCGTCGTATTCGGGAGGGTATTCGTACTACTCGGGCGGCATTGCGCTCAACAAGGACTGCGACCGTACCCCCTCGGAATGGGCGCACATTATCGCGCACTGTATGCTGCACCTTTGCTTCGGGCACTTTGACGCGGAGCGTATGCCCGGCTTTTACGACGAGAACAACAAATGGCGCGTCGACTGCGATTTCAAGCTCTGGAATATGGCTTGTGATATTTACATCTGCAAATTCCTCATGGATATTAAATTCGGAACGCCGTTTGTCACGCAAGCAGATATTCAGCGCTTTGGTTCGACCTCGAGCGAGCTAAAAATATACGACGAGCTTGTACGGGAGCATATCGGCACGTCGGAGAATATCTTCGGCACGGCGGGGGAGTTCCCCGATATGAACGAGCCCGAAAAGCCGATAGTTTACCCGAAAAACCAAAAGAACAAGTTTGTGACGGATTTTGCGTTCGCGCTGGCTGATTCGGTTCGGACGGTAATAAACTCAGCGGGAAACCGCAATCTTGACAGCGCTCCGCCGAGCATTATGCAGAAAGCGGCGGCGTGGTTTATCAATCATTATCCGCTTCTGGGAGGTATCGCGACGGGCTTTAAGATCGTCGATACGCGCGAAAGACCCGCGCAGCTCAACGATATCTCTATCGCCGCCGTGAACGTTATCGACGGAGAGATTTACGTCAACCGTGCTGCGGGATTCAATTTTGAGGAATGGAAGTTCGTTCTCGCGCACGAGTATCTCCACGCGGGCTTGCAGCACCACGCCCGCCGTCAGGGTCGCGACCCCGAATTGTGGAATGTCGCCTGCGATTTCGTTATCAACGGCTGGCTCAGGGAAATGCAGATCGGGCAAATGCCGACGCGCGGACTGCTCTACGACGAGACCTTGAAGAATTATTCAGCCGAGGAAATTTATGACGAGCTTATAAAAAATATCCGCCAAAGCTCCAAGCTGGAGACCTTTCGCGGATACGGAAAAGGCGATATTATCGCGGACGGCTATATGGGCAGGCTCAACGCGCCGACAACGCTTGACGAGTTCTGCAAAAACGCGCTCCGAAGCGGACTTGAGTATCATCAGTCGAATATGCGCGGCTTTATTCCCGAGGGTCTTATCGAGGAGATACGCGCGCTGGCAATGCCGCCGATACCGTGGGACGTTCAGCTTGCGGAGTGGTTCGACGTTTACTTCGCGCCGCTCGAAAAGCGCCGCACCTACGCGCGTCCGAGCCGCCGTCAGAGCAGCACCCCCGACATTCCGCGACCGAGCCTGCTGCCCGCCGATATCCCCGAGCACAGCCGCACTTACGGGGTAATTATCGACACGTCGGGTTCTATGTCGCCCGAGATGATCGGGCTTGCTCTGGGCGCTGCCGCAAGCTATTCCGTAGCTAAGGACGTGCCGTATGTGCGCGTGGTGTTCTGCGACGCGGACGCTTACGATATCGGATATGTCTCGCCCGAGGATATCGCGGGGCGCGTGAGGGTTCAGGGGCGAGGCGGAACAATTTTACAGCCCGCTGTAGACCTTTTGGAGAGCGCAAGGGATTTCCCGAAAAGCGCGCCGATACTCGTGATAACGGACGGCTATATCGAGGACGACTTGCATATTAAACATGAACACGCGTTCCTGATACCCGAGGGCAACCGACTGCCGTTCCGCGCGTGGGGAAAAGTGTTTTACTTTAAGTAGCTAAGGCTTCGGCGGCTTTGCTGTCGGAGCTTTCGCCGTTTGCCGCGGAAACAGAGTAGGTCAGCACGTTTGTGAATGTTTCGCCGTCGACCTGAAGCGGCGTCGGCGAATCGAACGTTACCGTTATCTCGTGCCCCGTCAGCACCTCAACGATATCCTTTTTAAAAACGTGTTCGCCCTTGAATATCGACGGGAACGCAATAAGCGTTTTCAGCTTGCTGCGGCAGTGCATTACGATAACCGTGACCGTTCGCTCGGGGTTGAGCCTGTTCTGCGCGGGCGCGACGTTCATTCCGCCACCGTAAAATCTGCCGTTCATTGTCGGAGCGAGCCAGACGTGCCCGTACTCGTGCTTAACGCCGTCAACGGTTATTACCGCGCCGCGCGGCTTGAAGTAGAATAGCATACCCTTGACCGCGATAGCCGCGTAATTTATCGGCTTGTCGGACTTCCGGCGTAGCTTGTCACCCTCCTCGCAGCAGTAGCCGTCGATTCCGTAGCCGATACCGTTGAGGAACAGCAGCTCCTTTCCGCTTACCCTGACGGTCGGAAGACCCTCGATATAGCGGTTGAGCAGTATCAGCTCGTCCTTGTCCGTGTCGCGGATATCGGTCGTGAAGTCGTTGCCCGAGCCTGCGGGGAAGTAGTAGATCGGGCGCTCGGGAATTTTCCCGTTAAGTAGATTTACCAGATAATGGATAGTACCGTCGCCGCCCGAAACGACAACACGGTCGTCAAGAGAAGCGTCCGCGATAAATTTTGCCGCGTCGATCCCGGTAATGTCGAGGAATTTCAGATCCTCCGAAAGCACGTCCTTTATTTTTTCGGCGTTCGCCTTTCCGCTGCCATTGTCGGCAAGGGGATTATAAAGTATGTAAGTCATATTTTCTCCTTTTCGATTTTCGTTAAGTGCCGCTGCATTTTGCCGCGTATATGCTCCGAAAGGTCAACGGTTTTTTCCTTGCTTTCGGTTTCGATAACGTCGATTATGTCAAGTTGAACGTTTGTCCTGCGCCACGGGAAATTTTTGTGAATATGCTCCGTGCCGCTTATCACGGCGACTACTATCGGACAGCCCGCTTTCGTCGCGGCTTTAAGGCAGCCGGGCTTGAACTCTTGCAGCGTATAGCCCGTTCCTCTGTGACCCTCGGGGTAGACCGCTATCGAAACCGCGTCCTTTTTCAGCAGCTCCGCCGCGCGGCTTATGGCTTTGGCGGCGTTCCGAGGGCTTTTGCGGTCTATCGCGATATAGCAGCTTCGGTTCATAAAGTGTCTGCCTATCGGTATCTTGAAGTTGGACGGCTTGGAGATAAATGCCATCGGAGTTTTCCGAAGCACAAAGCTCTCTATCATCGGGTCGAACCGCGACAGATGATTGGACACGAACAGAAACCGCCTGTCCGTCGGAATCTTCTCCGCGCCGTTCACGCGGACTCTCACTCTTGCCGCCGAGCAGACGAACCAATACGCGGAGTTGAGCAGAAACAGCGAGAGCTTTGAGGGCTTTTCGTATTCCTTTTTCGTGCTGTAAAAAACCGCGAACGCCCCCAGAATAAGCCAATATGCCAGCGACAGCCCGACCGCTCCGACGATAAACGCAACGGGCAGCACCCATATCCGCGAAATATCCGTTATTGTCAGCGCCGTAAAGCAGACTGCACCCGCAAGGCTCAAAAGATAAAATATCCACATATTCACTCTCCGAAGAAATAATTGTTTTCATAATTATTATAGCATAAAACGCGGAATATGTCCAGCGTTTGTCAAAAATATGTTGACAAAATAAACAAAATATGCTATAATATCAACAAGAAACAGTTTGTGCAGAGGAGTGTTGTTTATGGCGGCAGCGGCAATAGGTCAGGGCGGTAATTTTTCCGGCGTTTCTTTCGGCAGCGGCGTATCGGGCGGCAAAGACGCAGTCGGCTCGGAGAGCAATCTTCGGGATACCATCAGCCGTCTCGAGCAGGAGCGCGACAAGTACAAAAAGGAGAACGAGCAGAGCAAATCGGACATTCTCGACAGAAAGATCGGCAATCTCGAAAACCGCATTAACAATCTGCAAAAGCGTCTTGACAGGATAAAGTCCGAGGAGGACAACGGAGAGTGCGAAACCTGCAAGAACCGCAAATATCAGGATGAGTCGGACGACCCCGGCGTTTCGTTCAAGAGCGCGTCCAAGATCAGCAAGGGCGGCGCGGAGGCTGCCGTGCGCGGTCACGAGTACGAGCATGTCAACCGCAATCAGGCAAAGGCAGATCGCGAGGGCAAGGAGATAGTCTACCAGAGCGTTATCATTAAGCACGCTATCTGCCCCGAGTGCGGCGATTCGTATGTTGCGGGCGGAGAAACTACGACCGTTACGCGCGACAAGCCGCAGGAGCACACCGACGAGCGCTTCAATGTCGGCTTGACCGATATGCAGCAAAATATGGGAAATCTGCTAAATATGCTTGTATAAAATAATTCTGCCCGATCGTTGACGCGGTCGGGCATTTTTATTTTGTTTTGCTATTGCATTTTTCCCGAAAATGTTGTACAATTATAATGTGGTATTGTGCCATGCGATTTTTTCATTGACGAAAGGGAAAAGCTATGAGCAAAATGACGCTGTTATGCGACGGTTGGGAGTTCTCGAAGAACCCCATAGATACCGAATACTCGAACGATCTGAAGTGGACAAGGGTGGATATCCCTCACGATTGGCTTATTTACAATACTAAGGATCTCTACGAGACCTCTACGGGCTGGTACAGGAGAACCCTGGATATTCATAAGAACGGGCGCACCGCTCTGCGGTTTGAGGGCGTTTACATGGACAGCAGGGTCTATGTGAACGGCAAGCTCGCGGGGGAGTGGAAGTATGGCTACTCCACGTTCGAGTTTGACATCACCGATTATCTGAACGATGGTAAAAATCTGATAGCGGTGCGCGTTGACTACCGCTGCCCGAACACGCGTTGGTACTCGGGCGCGGGAATATACCGCAATGTGTGGCTTAAGCAATACAACGAGTGTCATCTGGTGAACGACGGGATTTACGTCAGCACCGATCAGGCGTGCGTGACGATAACCGCCGAGGTAGAGCGCCCCGAGGGAGTTCCCGTCGCGGAGCTGTCCGTTCGCCGTGCGATAATGGACGGGGATAAAGTCCTCGCCGAAAAGACCTCGCCGTGCTGCGCGTTCGACAAAAGCCGAATACCCGAGCTTGTCCGCAGAGACGGCTGTTCGTATTCTGTCAACACCGACGAATTGTTGGTAAGTGAATACGACCGCTGGGATATCGACGACCCGAAGCTCTACACCTGCGTGTGCGAGGTCATTCGTAATGGGGAAACAGTCGACCGTGAGGAGGTAAAGTTCGGTTTCCGCACCGTTGAGTTCACGACCGACAAGGGATTTTTCCTGAACGGCAGACACGTCAAGTTGTATGGCTGCTGCGAGCATCACGACCTCGGCGCTCTCGGCGCGGCAATGAATCGCACGGCGCTCAGGAGAAAGCTGACCACTCTGCGCGAAATGGGAATCAACGCGATACGCACGAGCCATAATATGCCCGCCGTCGAGCTTATGGAGCTTGCGGACGAAATGGGCTTTCTGGTGCTGTCCGAGGGCTTCGATATGTGGGAACGCCACAAGACCGACTACGACTACGCGGGATTTTTCCCCGAATGGGTCAGCACGGACGTGGCTTCATGGGTGCGCCGCGACCGCAATCACCCGTGTCTTATCGGCTGGAGTATCGGCAATGAGATATACGACACTCACGCCGACGACCGGGGACAAGAGATAACCTCGCTGCTGTCGGGGCTTGTGCGCGGACACGATTACCGTTCCAACGGCTGTGTCACCATTGGCTCGAATTATATGCAGTGGGAGGGCGCTCAGAGATGCGCCGATATTCTTAAAATCGCGGGCTACAATTACGCGGAGCGCCTTTATGACGAACAGCACAAGGCGCATCCCGACTGGTGTATCTACGGCAGCGAAACAGCGTCGGTCATCCATAGCCGCGGAATTTACCATTTTCCGCTGTCGCAGTCCGTTCTCGCGGACGACGACGAGCAATGCTCCGCGCTCGGAAACTGCACTACGGGCTGGGGCGCGAAAAATGTCGAGTATTGCATAACAGCAGACCGCGACGCGGAATTCAGTGCGGGGCAGTTCATCTGGACGGGCTTTGACTACATCGGCGAGCCGACCCCGTATTCCACCAAGAACAGCTACTTCGGGCAGTACGACACCGCGGGATTCCCCAAGGACGGAGCGTTCATCTTCCGCGCGGAGTGGACGGATTACAAGACCGCGCCGTTCGTTCACGTTTTCCCGTATTGGGATTTTATCGACGGGCAGAAAATAGACGTCCGCGTGACGACCAACGCCCCCAAGACCGCGCTTTTCTTTAACGGCGAGAAGATCGCCGAAAGGGAGATAGACCACGCTCACGGCAAGGAGCTGACATTGGATACCGTTCTGGAATACGCGCCCGGAGAGCTTTTGGCAATTGCGTATGATGAGGACGGAAACGAGATTGCGCGCGACGTACAGCGTTCGTTCGGCGATACCGCGCAGCTTCGGCTTACCCCCGACAAGACCTGGCTTAAAGCAAACGGCGAGGATATGATATTCATCGATATTTCTGCGTTCGACAAGGACGGCGAGTTTGTCGCGAACGCCAACAACCGCGTTTTCGTAAGCGTTGAGGGCGCGGGTCGGCTTGTCGGTCTTGACAACGGCGATTCGACCGATTACGAGCAGTACAAGGGAACGTCGCGCAGACTGTTCTCGGGCAAGCTGCTGGCGATGATCGCCGCAAAGACCGAGCCGGGCGAGATACGCGTCAAGGTAAGCTCACCGTCTCTGCCCGACAGCGAGTTGACGCTGAAAGCCATCGCCGCCGAGGTTCGCGAGGGAATTTCCGCGCTGACCGAGAACGTTCACACCACCGCAGACTGCCCCGACGAGCGGAACGATATCCCCGTAAGAAAAATTTCATTCACCAGCGAGAGCCGCACGTTCACTCCCGACAGAAAAACGATCACGTTCAAGACGGAGGTTTCCCCCGCGAATTCCTCCTACGCGGACGAGATCGAGTACAGGATAACAACGGTTCTCGGAATTCCGTCCAATCTCGCGGAAATAGTTTCCGCCGAGAACGGCAGCGTTACCGTAAAATGCAACGGCGACGGCGAGTTCTTCCTCCGCGCGCTCTGCAAAAACGGCACGGACAAATATCATATCGTCACGCCGCTCGCGCTTAAAGGCGAGGGGCTTGGCGCGGCGTTCTTCGACCCGTACGATTTCGTTATCGGAGGTCTGTTCACAGTACAGAGCGGAAACGCGGGCAACGGTATCGAGCGCGGCGCGGCATTCGCGAACGAGAACAGTTGGTTCGGCTTTGAGAACGTCGATTTCGGCAATATCGGCAGCGACACCGTTACCGTGCCGATCTACGCAAACTGCACCACGCCCGTACAGATCCGCTTCTACGACGGAATCCCCGGCGAGGGCGGTGAGCTTATCGGCGAGTTCACCTATCACGAGCCGCCGCAGTGGCTGACCTATATCCCGAACACGTTCAGGCTGACGAAAAAGCTCAAGGGCAGACACACGTTCGTAATGGAATCAGGCGACGGCTATCATGTTCAGGGATTCAGCTTTGCCAAACCCGACAAGGAGTTCTCCGAGATTTGCGCGGCTGACTGCGACAGTATTTACGGCGATAAGTTCACGCACAATACGGACGACGTTACGGGTATCGGCAACAACGTCGTACTTGACTTCGGCGAGTTCGATTTCACCGAAAACACTCCGTCGGCGGTGGTAATTACGGGCAGGTCAAAGCTCCCCGTGAACAGTATTCACCTTGTCTTCAAAGGCGATACCGAAACACGCGTGCTTTGCGAGTTCGCGGGCGCGGAGGAGTATACGGAGCGGCGCTTCGGGCTTAGCGGTATCAAGGGCAAGTGCGAGGTGTCGTTCACGTTCCTGCCGGGAAGCGATTTTGACTTCAAGTCATTCAAATTCGAGAAGTAACGGGGTGAACAGATGACGATACAAGAAAAGATAACGCAGGGCAGAACGTTTCTCGGGATAGAGCTTGGCTCGACGCGGATAAAGGCTTCGCTTGTCGACGATACCGCCACGCCGATCGCAAGCGGCTCTCACGCATGGGAAAACCGCCTTGAAAACGGATATTGGACGTACTCGCCCGAGGATATCCACGGCGGACTTCAAGCATGCTACGCCGATTTGAAACGCGACGTCCGCGAGCGTTACGGGGTGACGTTGGAGAACCTCGGCGCGGTCGGTATCTCGGCTATGATGCACGGATATATGCCGTTCAGCAAGGGCGGACGGCTGCTCGTGCCGTTCAGGACATGGCGCAACACCACGACGGAAAAGGCGGCTCGGGAGCTTACGGAGCTGTTCAACTTCAACATTCCGCAGCGCTGGAGCATTGCGCACCTTTACCAGGCTATTCTCGACAACGAGCCGCATATCGGTCAGCTCGCGCATATAACAACATTAGCGGGCTATATTCATTATCTGCTTACGGGTGAACGCACTGTCGGTATCGGCGAGGCATCGGGAATGTTCCCGATCAGCGGCGGCGGTTACGACAAGGAAATGCTCGGCAAGCTGAACAAGGTGCTCGGCGAAAAGGGAATAGGCTTTAAGGTCGAGGACGTTCTTCCGCGCGTAATGACGGCGGGGGAGCGCTGCGGAACGCTTACCGAACAGGGCGCGAGATTTCTTGACCCGGACGGCGACTTAAAGCCCGGTGTGCCGTTCTGTCCTCCCGAAGGTGACGCGGGCACGGGAATGGTCGCAACCAACGCTGTGCTGCCAAGGACGGGAAACATTTCGGCGGGAACTTCGATATTCTCAATGCTTGTGCTTGAAAAGCCGCTGTCGCGCGTTTATCCCGAGATAGACGTTGTAACAACTCCGGACGGCGCTCCGGTCGCTATGGTTCATTGCAATAACTGCTGTTCGGAGCTTGACGCATGGGTCGGCGTTTTCGGGGAATTCGCGGAGCTGTTGGGGCTTTCGCTCGACAAATCCGAGTTGTACGAAAGGCTCTACAAAAAGGCGCTCAAGGGCGACGCGGACTGCGGCGGAGTTACCGCGTACAACTGTCTTTCGGGTGAGCCTGTTATCGGAGTTGACGACGGCAGACCCATGTACTTCCGTGCTCCCGACAGCAAAATGACGCTCGCGAATTTTATGCGCGCGGAGCTGTACTCGGCTTTCGCGGCGCTCAGCTGCGGAATGGATAAGCTGTTCAGGCTTGAAAACGTGACTGCGGAAACATTTACGGGACACGGCGGCTTGTTCAAGGTGGAGGGCGCGGCTCAGCAGCTTTTGTCCGATGCGCTCAACACTCCCGTTTCGGTGATGAAAACGGCGGGCGAGGGCGGCGCCTGGGGAATGGCACTGCTGGCTTCGTATTCCGTAAACGGCGGAGGAAAGCCCTTATCCGAATGGCTCGAAACGGCAGTGTTCTCGGATATGGGAAAGCGCACGGTTCTCCCCAACGAAAAGGGAGTACGCGGCTTTGCGGAGTATATGAAGCGGTATGTGGACGGACTTGACGCGGAGAGGAGTTTGAAAAATGCTTGAAAAGTTAAAGCAAGAGGTGCTTGAAGCCAATCTTCTTCTGCCGAAATACGGATTGGTAACGTTTACATGGGGCAACGTTTCCGCCGTCGACAGGGAGAGCGGTATTATGATAATCAAGCCGTCGGGCGTGGAGTACGATAAAATGACGGCAGAGGATATGGTCGCGGTGAGCCTTGAAACGGGCAAAGTCGTCGAGGGGCATTACAAGCCGTCAAGCGACACACCGACACATCTGGAGCTGTACAGGGCGTTCGCGGATGTGGGCGGTATCGTCCATACGCACAGCCGCTGGGCGACGTCGTTCGCGCAGGCGGGCAGGGGGATTGAGCCGCTCGGAACAACCCACGCCGACTATTTCTACGGCGAGATTCCGTGTACACACGCAATGACTCCCGATGAGATCAACGGCGAATACGAAAAGGAAACGGGAACCGTGATAGTAGAAACTTTCAGGGGTATTGACCCGCTGACGATCCCCGCCGTTCTCGTGAAAAGCCACGGACCGTTCACCTGGGGCAGGACGGCTGCCGAAGCCGTTCACAACGCGGTAGTTCTCGAGGAAGCGGCGTTTATGAACTACCATGCTATTGGCATCAATCCACAGGTTCGCCGAATGCAGCAGGAGCTTCTCGATAAGCACTATCTTCGCAAGCACGGCGATAACGCGTATTACGGACAAAATGGCGGCTGATACGACAATACCGCTTTTTTCGCCATTATCGTCTATCATTCTCCATTGACAAGCGGACAAGTATCTGGTATAATTAAAGAGTAAGTATTTTGAAAGGAGGTCTTTACCTCATGGAAAATGAAAATTTAAATTCCGGTGAACCTGTTGGACAAGCTATGACCGAAAACCCCGTAAACGCTGTTCCCCAAAGCGCTCCTCTTGAAAACGCCGCCGCGCCGATAACGGAAACGGGAGGCGCTGTCGCGGTGGAAACGGAATCGCTGCGGGAGCCGGTCACCGAGGAGGCGCGTATGTATGCCGAGCAGACCGCCGCGGTCGAAAAGGAACAGGCGGAGCTTCAGGAGCAGGACAAGAAGCTTCTCGCGGCGCTGGACGAGGTTCTTGAAAAGCGCACCCGGGAAATGTGCGAGCAGCAGAGCCGAACGCGTTCAAAGGGCGAGCGTCTGGCGGCGACTGTCGTCAAAAAGGGCGTTGGCTTTGTGTCGCTCGGGCTTATTATGGTGTTCCTCGGCATTGTTATGATAATCTGCCTTTTTTCACCCGCTCCCGATTTTCTCATACCGCTGAAGCTTTCGCCGATATGCATTATCCTGATAGGCATTGAGCTGCTGCTCAACCAGCTTATGACGCGCGGACATTTTCGGGTGAATATCCCGAGCCTTGTTATCTCGGCGGTGCTGGTAGTCGGCTGCTGCTTTATGTGCGTGAAGCTCAACGGCACCTACAAGGAGGATAAGGAGGAATACAACAACCGCAGTATTGCCGCAGAAATTTACGACAGAAGCTACAAGGAGTTAAGATATGTCGCGGATATCGCTTCGCTGAACATCGAGGTCGATCTCAATCCCGACGGCACGGGACGCATCAAGGGCGCGGACGCGCTTTCTACCGACGATTATGTTAATGTGACCGTGGAGTTTGCCGGCACATACAATTCCACGAAGGCATTCGCCGCCGACTGCAAGAAGATAATTGACGGCTACCGCATAATGGGCATAAACATCACGAATTTCTATTTCAGGAACACCGGCGCGTTCCATTCGTTCAACCTTGACGTTGAGGGCAAATACGCGCAGGACTACACCGAGAGCAAGCTCACTGAAAAGGTGGATTATATGTACATTGAGGATATCGACTATATGGAAGATCTGGAAGATTACAAGGACGAAACGGAAGAAACCTCACAGGCAGAATAAATTATCGGAAGGAAAAAAATGTTGACAACGGAAAATAAAACGGCGCTTTATAATTGTATTATGAAGCAATTTCCCGATCCGGGGCTGTACCGCGCTTCAAGAGTGGGAGAATGGCTCGTCACGAACGGCTATTCTCTCGGACAGCTCGGTTACGGTTCTTTTCGGGAATTTGCGGAGGATTTTACGGAAATGTTCTCTTTTCAGGATGATGACAACGATGAATTTATCGAGATAAAGAGATGGCAAACAGGAGAAAAAAATATGATAGGAAGTATTGAAACTCAGCACCCTGCCGACAGCTTTTTCGGCACGGGGAACATCATTCTCAACGACGATATTATCGAAATGACCCAGCAATCGCTTTACGCGCTAACAAAAATACTGGGAAACGGCTACACCGTTCAGCAGATGAAGCAGGAGATATATCGCAAATTCGACGAAGCAAAAACGGAGGGCAAGCTTGTTTTCCTTGGGGAACGCTATACGTTCCCGATCGATTACTGTGCCGACGGGCTGCTTGTAAACGGCATTATAACCAAGAATTTGAGTCCGCGCGGAAAGAGCCTTTATTTCGCGTTCGACAAGACACGGATATACCGCAGCACTCCCGTTATTGAGCACAGAAAGCCGCCTGTTACTGGTCATGTTCCCGAGGAAGAAAAGGACGCTGTCTACAAGCTGCTTACTGACTATTTCCCCGTGAACACCAAATACCATATGGCGGCGGTCAGCAAGTACCTCACCGACCGCGGCGTTGACAGAACGCGCTTTGGCTTCTACAAAATGAAGGATTTTCTTATGGCGCTGGGATTTATGAAAATGGATGACGTTGTTCTGCACGGAGTTCCGCAGGTTATGATAACCATTATGCCGCGCGGTGACGAGGATAACGCGCTTACGGTAACGCAGAGCGCCTCGGGTTCTTCGAGTGCTTCCGCGGAATATTCCGCGCCGTCTGAATACCGCGGCACCGTACCGACATATCGGAGATCCGAGCCTGCACCGCGCAAATTTGAGAGTATTGAGAGCACCGACAGCGCTTCCATACCCGAGGGAAAACTTACCGATTTTTCAAATCTGCCTATTAAGCCTATGGGAATACTAGAGAAATATCTGCATGACAAAGGCATTTCGGTTGACTTTTCTATGATCGTCCGCAACATAACCGACGACTTTGACAAGGCGCGCGCTGAGGGCACTATCCGTGCATACGATTCCAAGCTGATATTCCCCGTGCGTTATCTCAAGGAAGACGGCAGCAGGGTGGAGCTTACGCTGAAGCCCAGCACTTACGAGGGCAAAAAGTGGTTCTTGTACTATGTCGACACCGTTCCGCACGAGAAGAGCTTCCATAATACCGACCCCGGCAAGGAGCTGGAAAATTTCGCGTTCCTCGGAAGCTGGTCGAGCTTCCTGTCCGAGCTTGCGGCAAAGGCAGTTGACGAGGAGTGGGACTTTTCAAACTCGCCAATCAAGAATTACGAAATTTTAATTCAGTATATAAAGTATACTTTCAGCCGCTTAAAGCGTGAAAAGAAAGTCTGCATATCGCAGGACAGAGCGTTCGCGGCGTTTAATACGGGGCTTGCCGACAATCATTTCGATGATATTTACGCTTGCTTTTCGCCGAACGATCCCGACAGCGGCACGGAGTGGAAGTTCAACGGCTTCTGCACGGCGGCTTCGGGAGGGCTGGGCAAGCAGCTTGTGAATTATTTCAACCCGCTGCCGCAGCCGCCGTCCTACTTCAAGCGCAACGAGGACTTGTTTTTCGACCACACCAAGCAGCTTCACACCGATTTCGAGCATATCATAATCGACAATATCCGCCGTCTGCCGCTGCAATTCCTTTACGATCAGTTTTTTGATAATCCCCAGGCACGCGATCTTGTGGAGAAAATCAAAAACGCGCATGAGCGCGACGGGCGTTTAAATTGTTATGAACAGCTTAAGACGCTTCTTAACGAGAACAGCAGACTGTTTATGCGTATCCAGAATCGCCTTAAGGATTCGATAGAGCTTGCCCGCAAACGCGTCCGCTGGAATTACAAGACCGCCGTGCCGTCATATTTTCCGAAAAGGGACAGTATGTCGCTTATGCTGCCGCTTGCGTTACAGGACGAGAGCAAACCCGACGTTGCTCTGGTAGTTGAGCTTACCCGCTCGGGAAGCTATCAGGGGCAGACGATTCTCACGCTGCCGCAGGCGTACATTGACGCGCGTCTGATGTGCCGCATTACGGGAGATTGGCTAACGCCCTCGCAAATATTCGATGAAGTTAACGTTCATCCCGAGGATGACACGGAGGACGCGGAATGAAAACCACCATAGAGCGCCTTGCCAAACTGAATTTCAAGGGCGGCAGAATAACCGACACCGAAAAGTGGGGAGAGCGTTCACTTGTGCTGAACGGCGAGTTTACCAAAGATGATATTAAATATTTCAGGCTTTCCTTTGACGACGGCAATTACGGGGAATTTGACGGTTATGCGGGCACGGTGATCAAGTGCCTGGATATCGTAAAAAACGGCGAATCATTCGATGTGAAACTAACGCTGAATATTGGCGGCGAAACGCGTGATATCAAGTTCGACTGCCAACACGTTGACATAACCCCGATGAAATACCGCGGAATGTCGCGGCGCAATATGTACGAAGCGTGGCTTAAGCACTTGGACGAATACGCTTATCTCGAGAACGAAAAATACCTTGATGACGAGGAAACTCACGAGCTTGACGGCTTCACGCTGAACATTACAAATTATCTTCACAGTGATGACAAAAGGGTCATAGAGTTTATGGTCTGCGAGCTGACGGGGGAGGCGCTTAGTTATAAATACCGCTCCACCTCGTATAGCAATCCGCACACCTTTTTCGATATTATCCGTCACTCAAACGGTCATCGGTATTTTCCGTTTCATATCGACCTTTACGGAATAAGCTATCTTGACGTTGACATCGGCGAGGTGTACCACTACATTCCCGAGGGCTACGAGCACGACGCGGATTATGACTTCGGCGAATCGTTCATCATCACCGACGTCCACTACGATCCGCGCACAAATCTTATCGCTTACGGCGGCTGTATATGGGCGGGACCGTATGACGTTATGGTCGGCGATTTCTCCGAGCCGCTGAGCTTCGACCCGTATCTTGTAAGCACCACGTCCTTTATTGATCCCGAGCATGACGAGTGCTGGGAGATTGATTTTTCGCGGTTTGAGGAAAACGGGATAGTCGTACATAACGAGCAAGGAACGGAGTTTTTCATTGAATTCGACAAGATACGCGAGCGTTTTGAACACTAGTGTTCTGAAAGGAGAATAATGCACTTTTTATGCCCATGCGGCAACGATATACACGACACTTCCGACTGCTTGTCCTACAAAGCGAGCATTATTGCCGATCAGGACGAGGAGGATCTTTGGGAGATACTGGAAAGAGCTGAGAAGCCGCATAACGACAAGATCGACATAGCGACTGAGGTAATGCGTCTGCTTCACAGGAATATCTACCAATGCCCGAAATGCGGACGTGTTTTTCTCGAGGACGCCGCAGACAGGTTTGAACTGAAGTGCTTTGAACCTGCCGAAGACGTCGGCAAGCGAATGCTTATCTCGTCGCGCGGTGAGGATTGGCGCGGCTATCTCTATGCCGACTGGCACGATCCCAAGCCATATTACAGCGAACACAAGGGATTTATTTCGCCGCTTTGCAACGTCAGGTTTGACGACCTTTTCTTCGACGACTACGACGCGTTTGAGCGGCGCTATTTCGAGATACTGAACGAAATGCGGGCAAGGAAGATACTCCGCCGTGCCCGGCTTAGCGTCAATCACGAAACAAGACATTTATGGGAGGACAAATGATATTTGACGCGCATATGCATCTCCCAAGCGGAGAACCCGATCTTGAAAGCAAAAAGCGTCGGCTGTTGTCCGACATGAGCGCGAACGGCGTTGATATGGGGATCGTTATCTCCGATTCGGAGTTGGATAGCTCGATCGGCTCTATGGACGACTGCGCGGAGCTGTTTTCGGACTGTCCGAACGTATTCGCCGCTGCGGGGATAAGTCCGTATATAAATTACCGGGAACAGCTCGAAAAGCTGAGGAATTACCTCGCGCGCGGGCTGTTCGTCGGCATTAAGCTGTATTGCGGTCACGAGCCGATCTATATCGACGACGGCGCTCTGAAGCTCGTTTTCGGTCTTGTCGCGGAATTTGACGTTCCCGTGTTATTTCATTCGGGATGGGATAACGCGCAATACGCCGCGCCAAAACGGGTAAAGTCCGCTGCCGCCGCAAATCCCGAGGTTCGTTTTGTATGCTGTCACTGCTATTATCCAAATCTTATTGAGTGCTTTGAAACGCTGCAAAACTGCCCGAACGTATACTTTGATTTGTCGTCCGTCGCCGATGATCCCGAAAAATGTCCGTCAATTGCGGCGGCGTTAGAGCGTTATATTCCCGAAATGCCCGAGAGATTTCTTTTTGGTTCGGACTACGGCTGCTGCGATCGGGCGGAGCATATTAAATTCTTTAAGAGCCTGAACATTCCCGGCGAATATTGTGAAATGCTGTTTTCACTTAATTCTAAGAGGGTTTATGATATTTTATAAAAAAGTGTAAGGAAAAAAACCGCAAATTTATTTGGGATAATGTGTTGCAATTTGCAAACAGGTATAATATAAGTATAAAATTTTATGAACTATCGAAAGGACGGAACGGCATGAGAAACACAAAATTATTGAAATTCCTCGGTACATTGAACATTCTCCCCTGCTTGTTTGAATTTGTTTGGGCAATGTTTGTGATATTGATCTACGCCAATCCAAGTGTTCCGTCTATAGTATTGAGTGGAGCTTACGCTCTGCCGAAGACCGTAGTTACAGTAATGGTTTTTCCATCAAGCTCCGCGAAGATCTCGCCGTTCATTTTGTGCATAAGCTGCCGGCAGATGTACAGTCCCAGACCGCTGCCGCGAATACTCTCGGAATTTGCTCCGCGCCAAAAGCTCTCAAAAATGTGCGGCAGATCGGACTTTTCAAGCGTGCAGCCGCTGTTCCGGACGGCTATCAGCACGCCCTCGTCGTTCTCGGGGAACATCAGCTCGATTTTCTTTCCGTCGCCGTATTTCACCGCGTTTTCGATAACATTCTGAAAGACCTCAACCGCGCGGTCGATGTCGCCGAAAAGCAGACAATTCTTATATTCGCCTATAACAAACTCGATTTTCACAAGCTCCAGCTTTTCAACGTAGTAAGCCGCGATATTCCGCACCAGATCGGAAAGATAAAATTCGCCGTTTTCTACTTCAAGGCTGAGGAAATCCTCGCGCGAGGCGGTGATTATCCGCGAAACATATCCCTCGATCTCGTCTGCCTTTTCGTTTATGCTCTTGGCTATCTCGCGTTGCTTTTCCGCGTCGGGGTAGAGGTTCTTCGAGAGTGCCTTTGAGTACAGCTTTATCGCGGAGAGCGGCGTTTTTATGTCGTGCGAGAGCGAAAGCAGCAACGTTTTCTTTTCCTTTTGAAGCTCCAGCTCACGCTGCTTTTGCTGCTCAATATTTTCACGGAGCAGATCTATTCCCCACATAAATTTTCCGAAAAAGCGGCTTTTGCTTTCCTTGACGGGCGAGGTGAGATTGCCCTTGGAAAGCTCGTAGGGAACGTTCGTCAGCCGCTCGAACGGGCGCAGAATTTTCCCGCGGACATAGAATAATATCCCGAAAACAGCCGCTGTCATCACCGCCAGAATTACGTTTACCGCAATGACTATCCGCGCGTTTGACGAACCGTTTTTCGTTCTGTAATCAAAGCGGTAAAGCTCGCCGTTTATCTCGCGTATCGAATAATCGCTCTCGGGATCGTAAAAATTCTCGTCAAGCTCCGCGACATTAAAGACGAATTCACATTCCGACATATCAACGTTTTCAAATCCGTTTTGCTCTATTTGAAGCGCTAGCCTGTTTATCTCAACGCGGTGCGGTCTGCCGTTTTGGGGCGAATTTAAATTATTCAGCAATAAATTTGCTGCCGTGAATACCCCAATGATAAGCACTATAACTAACGCGAAAATCTTTCTCCACGCTTTCATAGATACTTATACCCCACGCCCCAGACCGTCTGGATTCTCCGCGGATTTTTCGGGTCTTCCTCAATCTTCTGCCTGAGCCACTTGATGTGAACGGTGAGCGTCTGCTGCTCGGAATCGCTGTCGCTGCCCCAGATCGTATTGAAAATGTATTCCTTTGAAAGAGTGCGCCCCTTATTCTCAATAAGCAGCACAAGCAGCTCGAATTCCTTGGCAGTCATCTCGAGAGGAGCATCGTTTTTGAACACGGCGCGGCTGATCTTATTCACGCGGATATCGCCGTCGGAAAGCTCGTCGAGCGCGTACCGCCGCTTGAAGATACCGCGTATTTTCGCGAGCATAATGTCGATATCATACGGCTTTTCAATATAGTCGTCCGCGCCGAGATCCAGCCCGAGAAGCTTGTCGTCCTTGCCCGTTTTCGCGCTGACTATTAAAATCGGAGTATTGCTCTCCTCTCGTATCTTTTCGAGAATGTAAAAGCCGTCCTTATCGGGCAGCATAATATCAAGCACGACAAGCCTTGCGCCGTACCTTTCGTACAGCGACAAGGCTTTTTCCGCGTTTTCGGCGGAGGACACCGTGTAATTTTCCGCGCGCAGAAAATCGCACAGTACTCCGGAAAGCTCCTTGTTATCCTCAACGATCAAAATATCCGTCATTACGCCTCCTCACTCGGAACCGAATGTTTTCATAGCCGCAATTATTTTCTCGGACGACGCGGTAAACGCGTCCACCACGTCATTGTCAAAATGAGTTCCGCGCTCCTCGCGTATAATGCCGCAAGCTTTTCCGAACGGCATTGCATCCTTATAAACGCGCTTTGAGGTCAGCGCGTCAAACACGTCGGCGACGGCGAGTATCTTCGCGCAGAGCGGTATCTCGCCGCCGTTAACGCCGTAAGGATATTCTTTTCCGTCTTCCCGCTCATGATGATACGCAGCCATTTCGATCGCGATATTCAGATAATGGATATCGCCCATTTCCCCCTTGGCTTTCTCAAGCAGTTCTTTACCCGCCGTGGTATGTGTTTTCATCTGCGCGAACTCCTCTTCGGTAAGCTTTCCCGGCTTGTTGAGGACTATATCCGAAATGTGTATTTTCCCGATATCGTGCAGCGGCGCCGCCATTACCATATCACTTATGTATTGGTTTGTGAGGATGTCCGTAAATTTTCCCTGCCTTTGCAGTTCTTTTGCGAGTATCTCGACATACTTCGCCGTGCGGCGGATATGCCCGCCCGTGCTTTCATCGCGGTTTTCGATAATGTCCGCCATTGTTGTGATGATGTGCGACTGCATATTATTGTACTTGCGAAGATAGTAATTTCGCTTGTTGCCCTGCATTATCATGATAACGAACGCGATAGTCATGGCAACGGCGAACAGACCGCTTATAAATACATATTCCTGCTCTTGGAACTCATTAGAGGTCAGCGTGTAGCTGAGCATTACCGAGAAAACCATCAGGAGCGTTCCGCCCGCGACCAGTACGACGCGTTCTCCGACCGAGAGGCTTCTGTCCTTGGTGCTTTTTGAAAACCTCCGCCGCCAATTCTTGCCCAATATCATAAACGCTGCAAACGCCGCGAAAAGTATCATGTAGACCGTAAGCGTATACGGCTCGGAATACTCCGGGAAAAGATACTGCGGCATGACCATGACCGGTACCCAAATACCGTTTGATATGCCATAGAGCACGATGACGAACGGCAAACTCAGCAGAATTCCCGAAAGACGGCGCTCCTTTGGACGCGTCATAATAATGTTCACAATGACCGCCGCCGCGCATACCTCATTGGCAACATCTTTTCCGAAAAGCAAAAGCGCCGCAATTACCGCAGCCGCTGTTATCAAGTAAAAAATACGCTGTTTTTTGGGCGGAAGATCCTTTTCGAGCAGCACATATTTTTTTACCAGAAAAAAAGAGATCGACACCACAGCCGTTTCAAGCAAGGCTAAAATAAATTCCATATTGTACCACCTTTCATGTGATACTTATTATATCATAAAAAAACGCAAAATGCAACCCCAAAACCAAATAACGGTATACGGTTTTTCGACCGTATACCGTCAGCTGCCGTTACCAGCCCAGTTCCATCAGCCAGCCGTTCAGTGCGCGTTCGCGGTCGCGCAGCTTCGAGCTGTCGTACTTATCCAGATTATACTCGCCCTTAATGTTCCCGTCAACGATGTATAAAATTCTCGTGCATTTTGCCGCGACTTTAACGTCGTGAGTTACAAGCATTACAGTAGTTCCCTCGGCGTTTAGCTTGGCAAGCTCCTCCATTACCTCGTCGGAGGACGTGCGGTTGAGCGCGCCCGTAGGTTCGTCGGCGAATATCATCTTCGGCTTGTTGATCATGCTTCGGCAGATACACGCACGCTGCAATTGTCCGCCCGAGACCTCATTTATGTCGTTGTCGGCGACCTCGATTATGCCGAGCTTGCGCATTAACGCGTGACCGCGCTCGACCGTTTCGCGGCGCGATTCTTTTATCTTGTCGGACTGACACGCGGGCAGGATTATATTGTCGAGAACCGAGAGATTTTTCAGCATATACATCTGCTGGAAAATAAATCCCATTTCGTCAAGCCGTAGCTCGGCAAGCTCTTTCGCGTTCATTTTTGCGATGTTTTTGCCGTTGAATTCGACAGTTCCCGCGGTGATGTTGTCCATTCCCGATACCGCATACAGCAGCGTGGATTTTCCCGAGCCCGACGGTCCCATGACCGCCACCATTTCGCCCTCGGAGATGTGAAAATTCACGTTTTTAAGGACGTTGTTCTGCCGCTTGTTTATCACATAAGTCTTGCAAAGGTCTTTGACCTCTAATATATTTGTCATTGTTATGTTCCCCCTTATTCGTTATTAGATATCTGCGAGGAAGATATTTTCCTCAAGCCCTGTGCCGAGATAAACGCCGCCAGCGCCGTAACTCCGAGCATTATCAGCGGAAATGCCAAGTATACCTCGACCGCGCGTATCTCGTATTCAATGCTGAGCGCGCCCATCATTCCGAATATCGGCGTTATTATCACCGACGACAGCGGCGAGGAGACAAGCGCTCCCGTAAGCACCGAAACTATCAGCACTATCCCGATACGCAGTGTCTGCCACAGTGTCAGCGGATTGTTTTTGAAGCCGATAGCTTTCAGCAGCGCTATCTCGCTCTTTTCCTTGGTGATGAAGCTCTTTACCATAAGCACGGCTACAAGCGCGTTTATCCCGAGGATTATGCTTAAAATGAGAATTTTTATTCCGTCGAGCTGATCGGCAACGTTGCCGATCATATAGCCGATATACTCACCGGGAGTGTAGACCGTAGCGTCGGGGTAGAGTTTTTCGAGCAGTGCCTTTCGCTCGGCAATTTCGGCTTTATCGGGGTTATCCTTGTAGTTCACCTGAATACCGAAACTGCCCGTCGCGTAATTGTAGTCAAGCTCCGCGTCCTGATGAAACCGCACACCCTCACCCATGTTGTTCATGCTCTGATTTATCGCCGTGACGGTGTACGTCCTTGTGTCATCGCCGATTTTTATTTCCACGTCGTCGCCGATATGCGCGTCTATCTGCCCCGCAGTAAGATGAGTCAGCGCGACCTCGTGAACATTCTGCGGCGGCGTTCCCTCAAGATAGGTGTACATATCCGCAGTTACTCCGCCCATTCCCTGAAACGATATTGAATTTGTGCGCTTGCCGCCCTTTGCGATATTTGCTCGGAACATAATTTCTTGGAACACGTCAACGTCGATACCGTTTTCGGCGAACATCTCCCGTACCTCGGCGAACTTGCGCTCCACCATTGCCTTGTTGTCCTCGTTGGGATTGAACAGCAGCTCCTGAGAAATAACGTGATCGCTTTCGACCATATTGAATATCGTTATCAGTCTGTCGGAGCGCAGAGTGTTTATCGTGTTCACGGGGATAATAACAAGAAGCGTTCCGAGAATAAAGATGATTATCATCGAAATGTAGTTTTTGATTCCGCTGAAAATATCGTTCAGCGCCATAAAGGGCACAGTCGGCATATGCGACTTTCCGAGCCGAAGTATACCCTTTTTCTTGTAGCGCTCGCCCGTTTCGCCGCTGCGTATCGCGTCGATAGGGGAAAATTTGCGTATTTTCCGCGTACACATATAGCTGAACAGTACGACTATAACAGCCGCGAGAATTGCCGCGCCGATATTTATAAGGTAATTATCGCCGCTCGAAATAACGATTTTCTGCGAAACTCCGCTTATCATCAGCCTGCTGAGCGGGAAGCTTAAAGCCAACCCGACCGCCGTGCCTATAACGGCGATAGCGAAATATTTCACTATATACAGTCCGCGTATAGCGAAGTTTTTGATTCCAATAGCCTTCATAACGCCAATCTCGCGGAATTCCTCGGTTATCGTGAAGTTGATGATAAACCGCAATATCACCATCGAGATAAGTATCAAGCAAACGCTCACCACCAACAATATTCCCGCGATAAGTATTTCCATAAGGTATGTCATTTTAAACATCGAACGGTCTATCGACATTATGGTATTCAAGCCCTGCGCGTTGAATTTATCGAGGTAATCCGCGTCGTCGGTGTGTACCTCGACCGAGCTGCACACCGCCGCGTTCTCAATGTCAAACAGCGCCGCGTCGTTATCGCTTATGAGAAACCTTGACATTCCCACCATTGCCGTGCCGAAAAGCGCGTCCTTTGTATAGCCCTTTATCGTGAATTCCTTTTCAACACCGTTCTGACTTATAAATATTTTTCCGCCCACGTGAAAGTCGTTCTCCGTCGAGGTGAAGATGTGGTTGGTAACATACAACTCTCCGTCGCTGATGTGGGTGATCTCCTCGTTGTTTTTGTCGAAGATCTTTATTCCGCCGAGCGTCGACAGGCACATCGTGTTGGAATATTCAAGCTTTTCACCCTCGACAAAGATGTTTCTCGGCTCTATCTGAATAAGCCGCGATATGCTGTAATCATATCCGTTCTCCTTGGCGAAGTCTTCGAACCGCCCGACGTCCGCAGCGTTCGTTGAAGCGAACCAGTAATCGGGAACGTCCGCTTTCTCGAAGAAGTTGTCAAGCGCGGTGCTCACCGTTATCAGGTTGTTTGCGCTGCTCGCTATGAACGTCGCCGCAAGGATCACAAATATCAGCAGTATAACGTTCATGGTTTTCTTGCGCTTAAGGTCCTTTTTAAGTATTCGCAGGTACATTCTACCGCTCCTTTCGTTGTTGTGATCTCATTATAGCACGGAAATTATTAAATAATCCTTAAATTTTTTGAGGCAATTATATTTTATCCTCACAGGATCGTCAATTCGGACAAAAAACCGCGGCGACCCGATACGGAGCGCCGCGGTCAAAATATTCCGTTTAATGTCAGCGGATCTCAAATTCCTCGGACATATTGAACAGCAGGGAAGTCATTCTGCATTTGTCAAGCTCCTTGCCTTCGTCCTGCATTTGCTTGACGGCGCTGTATATCGAGCTTAACGACACCAGCAGCCCGTAAAGGTCGTTGGTTTTATCGCCGAAATATCCGCTGTCGAATATCCCGAACATCAGGTTGCCAAGCGGATAGAAGTCCGCAAGCTGATTTTTGTAAATGCTGACGATCGGCTTATTAGGTACGAAGAACTGAACTTCCTCCGAAAATTGTATCTGACCGAACGCATGTTCGGCGCAGATCTCGGGCAGGAACGAACAGCACTCCTCTACGAGCGTTTCGTCACCGAGCGCGGCAAGCAGCTTATCGGGGAGGTTATCGTAATCCTCCTGCGTTTGGATACCATTATACATTTCCAAAGCCGTCCTTACCTTTTCCCTTAATACGTTGATCTTGTTTACGCTGTAAGGGCAGGGGAGAAGCGTTGCGGGGTTCTGCTTTATAAAGAAAAATTGCTTCTGCGAGGAGAACTGCCCGACGTTCCACTTCGCCGCGATCTCGCCGACAAGCGCTCCAAGCTCCGCGCTCGGAACGTCGTTGATCCGGCACTCGCCCGTGATCTGTTCGCCGTCCGCGCCGACAGCCTTTGCCGCGTATATCTTCACATAGCACATCTTCTGATTGCCGAGACGCTTCACGATATGCTCTTTCAAAAGATCCCAATAAATGTTGGTTATAGAATTTACATCGTCGCTCGTACTTTCGCCGGTTCCGACAACGTTGCTCTTGTAAACGCTCCAGCGGTGGGTGTTCCCGTTGAACTTGCTTTCGAGCGGCACTCCGTTTTCCTCACGCTGCATTGCCGCGATTCCCTGCATAAACGCGAACAGAAACGAGCTTACCGCCATTCCGACAGCGGTATCGGCGTCCCTGCCCATTCCCGCGCAGCATTCGAAAAGCGGCTCCTCCCAATCGGGACAGTTGATGTAAAAATTGAGAACCGCCATTCGTTCTTCAAGCTGATCGATCTCGGGCGTTATCGTGATATCCCATTCGGGGCAGAATATCTTGCCGTCCTTTATCTCGTCCTTTGTTTCAAGACATTTGTGCAGACTTTCGAGAACGTGCTGCATAGGGTCTTTTTTGTGATGCTGCTCAAATTTGGAAAAAAGTCCCATTACAACTCCTTAACGATCTCGCCCATAAGTCCGGGAGTAGCGCTGATCGCGTTGGATTCGTCGGTATCGATGTGCATAGCGTCCGCAAAGCTCTCGCTTACGCGTACCACAACGTCACCCAGAATCGCGGTTCTGCCATTGGTGTTGCACTTTACCCAAACGGTGTCCTTATTCTTTACGCCCAGCTTGCCGGCAGTCTCGGGGGTAAGGTGAATGTGGCGCTTAGCTACGATAACGCCCTCCTTGATAGTGACCTCGCCAGCGGGACCTTTAAGCGTACAGCCGGGAGTTCCCGCGATGTCGCCGCTCTCGCGGATAGCGATATCAACACCGATAGAACGCGCGTCTGTAGCCGAAAGCTCTACCTGATCGGCGCTGCGGCACGGACCGAGAATAGATACGTTTGCAAGCTCCTTCTTGGGACCTACAACGGTAACTCTCTGCTCGCTCGCGAACTGACCGGGCTGTGAAAGATCCTTTTTCTTGGTAAGCTCCGCGCCCTTTCCGAAAAGCACCTCAAGGGTCTCCTTGGTTACATGTACATGTCTTGCCGATGTTTCGATAAGAATTTCTGCCATTTTAGTTTCCTCCGTAAAATAATTTATAGTTTGGGCAAATTGCCCAATATTTACAATTCCATTATACAACTTTTTTTCGGAAAAATCAATAAAAACTATTGATTTTTTTTAAATTTTATGCTATAATTTGAAAATGATAGTCAATATCAAATTGCAAGAGGGTATTATGGACAGATACTTCTATGAATGTGACGGTGTTAAACTAAACGCCTTTTACAGCGAAAGTTATGACGGACTTGTTTTAGGCGGGGGCGAGGGTGCGCTCAAAGAATTATATATACCGAAAATGATCGACGGTATTGTCGTCAAAGCCGTTGCGGGGGAATTTCTGGAATGTCTGCACGGATTTGACAGGGTAATCATCAACGAGGACAACGAGTATTTTTCGGTCGCTGACGGGGTTCTTTTTAATAAGGACAAGACCGAGGTGATATGTTATCCGCCCGGGAGAACCGATGAAAGCTATTGTGTTCCCCAGGGAGTAAAACTGATATGCGACTGTTCTTTAGGCAATGAAAATTTAAGGAAGATCGTTCTTCCGGCGGGCTTAGAGGAAATCGAACAATACGCCGTTACGGGCTGCAAAAATCTTGAGGAGATAACGATCCCGAAAAGCTTAAAGCGCGTGTTTATGAAAGCGTTTATGTGGTGCGAGAATTTAAAGGAAGTGTACTACGAGGGCAGCGCGGAGGAGTGGAGTAAAATTGACTTTACCATGTTCAACGATTACCTCACAAACGCGCATATCAATTACAACTGCAAAATTGAAAAGGAGAACGGATAATGGTGCTTTTGGTGGTTGATACGCAAACGCTTATCGTTAACGACAAATTATATATGTTTGATAGGTTTACTGAAAATATAAAATTGCTTATCGTCTCCGCGAGGGAAAACTCCGTTGAGGTTATCTTTGTCCGCCATGACGACGGTGAGGGGCAGGCGCTGACAAAAGGCGTGGGCGGATACGAGATATACGGTGAATTCAAGCCGCTCGACGGCGAAAAGATATTCGACAAGACTGTCAACAGTCCCTTTCGTGGTACGGGATTGACAGAATATCTTAACGAACGCGGCGAAAAGGAAATAATGACAGTCGGACTGCAAACCGATTACTGCATTGACGCGACTGTAAAATGCGGCTTTGAGCACGGTTTCCGAATGATTGTTCCCGAATACTGCAACTCGACCTTCGATAACGAATTTATGACCGCCGAAACAAGCTATCACTATTATAATGAGTTCATATGGAAAGTTCGCTACGCCGACTGCGTTTCGATCGAAACGGCTCTTGAAATGCTGAACGGGAGGGCAAAATGAGCGACAATGTTTACAAAACCAAACAGCGTGACGAGATTGTTGAGTTTTTCAATCAGCACCGCGGAAAGTGCTTCACCGCGAAGGATATAATCAAGAGCGGCGAGATCACATCGGGCGAGGCGACCGTTTACAGGACTCTGTCCAAGCTCGCCACGCAGGGCATTCTGAAGCGGTTCACCGATGGCGACGCGTCGTGTTATCAGCTCAACGAGTCGGAGCAGTGCGAAAAGCATTTCCACCTTAAGTGCGAAAAATGCGGACGGCTTATTCATATGGACTGCGAGTTTATGGCGGATATGAAGCGGCATATCGAAAGCAGTCACGACTTTGTTGTCGATATAGGCAAGACCGTGATCTACGGTTTGTGCGGCGAGTGCGTGGATAATTTTGATAAGGAGACGGACAATGCCTAAACGTTTATTTTTTCCGGTTCTGTTTGCGATAACCATTATTTTAAGCGGCTGTTCCTATTCCGATATGGTCTCCGACGGCAAGCTGCAAATAGTAACAACGATTTTCCCCGCGTATGATTTCGCGCGGCAGGTCTTTGGCGATACCGCCGAGGTCACGCTGCTGTTAAAGCCGGGAATGGAGAGCCATTCTTACGATCCGTCCGCGCGCGATATAGTTAAGATAGAAAGCTGCGACCTGTTCATTTATAACGGCGGAGAATCGGATGTTTGGGTGGATAATATTCTGAAATCTACCAAAAATGTGAACGCTCTGCGAATGATGGACGCTGTGGAGGCGTTGGAGGAGGATCATGAGGGGATAGCCGAAAACGATGAGCATGATCACGATCATGAAGAAGATGAATACGATGAGCATATCTGGACTTCACCGAAAAACGCCGCGCTGATAATCTACGACATTTACCTAGCCGCCATTTCGCTCGCTCCCCAAAATAAGGAACTGTACAAGAACGCCGGGGAGGAGTATATTGCCGATATAACCGACTTGGATGGCAAATTTTCCGAGCTTCTTTCGGGCGAGAAACGATATTTCGTGTTCGGCGACAAATTTCCTCTGCTGTACTTTTTCCGAGAATACGGGCTGAATTACTACGCGGCATTCCCGGGATGCGGCAGCGAAACGGAACCGTCCGCACAGACTGTCGCGTTCCTTATTGAGAAGCTGTCAGAAGAGAATACGGTAAAGACGGTGTTCTTTATCGAACTTTCAAATCACAAGCTTGCGGACACTCTGGCAGCCGAGAACGGGCTTCCGACTGCAGAGTTCCATACCTGCCACAACATCACGGCGGACGATTTCGCGGCAGGGGAGAGCTATGTTTCGCTTATGGAGCGGAATTATCAAATGCTGAAAAGTGTGTTGAACGGAGGATAAATATGGGACAATTAGCTAATTTACCGAATATAGGAAAGGTAGTCGAGGAGCAGTTGAACTCTGTCGGTATCGAAACAACCGAGCAGCTTGTGCAGACAGGCGCGGAAAACGCATGGCTGAGAATTCAGGCAATTGACAGCAGCGCGTGTATTCACCGACTGCTGGCGCTGGAGGGCGCTATACGCGGCATAAAGAAAACCGATATTCCCGCAGAGCGCAAGGCGGAGCTTAAGGAGTTTTACAATTCGCATAAGCTTTAACCTGGCGTTACGGTAATGAATAATTATCGGAGTTTGAGGAGGTATGGCGATGGAACGGTTAAAGGCATTTGAAGATATGCTTAACGATATAAAAAGTCAAGCCGAATACGAAACGGAACAGCTAAAACAACTGAAAGCAGCCGGTAAAGAAAAAACCGCAACATACCGTCAGTATTTGGGAAACCGTATGTTCTATAAGATGATGCTCGAAAAATATAAAGAGTATGGACTTATTGAGTAACAGAATTTAAGAAATCGCCGCTTAATTTGCGGCTTATAAGCTTTGAGGTTGAAATGGAGAACGTTATACAACAATGGGATAATGCCGCGGCGGCATATGCCGAGGATCAGGAAATATCGGAGTATGCAGAAAGCAATAAGGCTGTTATCGAAACACGTTTTCGGCGGCTAAACAGCGAATGTGTGCTTGACCTCGGCTGCGGCTACGGCTGGTATACCGATTTTTTCGCGCGTATTGGTGCGGACGCAGTCGGTGTTGACGGCTCGGAGAAGATGATAGCGATAGCGAGGGAAAGGTTTCCAAACTTGAAATTCACACTTGCTGATATTGAAAAGCCGCTGCCATTTGCCGACGAGTGCTTTGATATCGTATTTTCAAATCAGGTGCTTATGGATATTGAGAACGCGGATTTCGTTATTTCGGAATGCGAAAGGGTTCTCAAACGCGGCGGTATTTTTTATTTCGGGATAGTTCACCCGTGTTTTTATGACTGCAAATGGTTGAAAGATGAAAAAGATTATCGTTACGCAAAGGCAACTGAGCGTTATATAAGCAGTTACAGGTTGACAAATGAATTCTGGGGAACGGCGCATTTTCACCGCCCGCTGTCGTTTTATCTTAACGCTGCCGCAAAACACAACTTAATCTTGAAAGAAGTCTGCGAGCCTATTTCTTATGACGGTGTAACCAAAAATAATGATTTGCCTTTGTTTTTCTTTGCGGAATTTATAAAAAAATAAAACCATCTCATTGCATTTGTGATAATAATGCGCTATAATAATCGCGGAGGTGTTGAATTATGGCAAACGAAAACAAAAAGGATTTCAACGCAATGTTAAAGGACGGCAAGGATATGCCGAAGATCGTCGAGATCACCGACGAAAAGAGTATCGAGAAGTATGGGGGCAGGCGAATGTATTTCGCGCCGCCGCTCGATTATGACGCGATAATGAGGCAAATTCCCGAAGGAAAGGTGATAACCGTTGGCGATATCCGCGAATACTTTGCCGCGCAAAACGACGCGGACTTCACCGACCCGATAACGGCGGGGATTTTCTGCTCAATAGCGGCATGGGCGAGCTTTCAGCGCTCGGCTGACAAAACCCCGTATTGGCGAACGCTTAAAGCAAACGGTGAGCTTAACACGAAATACCCGGGCGGCGTCGAGGAGCAGAAAAGGCTGCTTGAAGCGGAGGGTCACACCATAATCAAAAAGGGTAGGACGAATATCCGTTATTACGTCAAGGACTACGAGAATTTTTTGTACAGATTGGACTAATTGAAATGGCGCTTATAAAGACCGAAAATTTAACGCTGTCATACGAAAATATGACGGTCATCAAGGATATGAGCTTCGAGGTGAACCACGGCGATTACCTTTGCATAGTCGGAGAGAACGGCTCGGGAAAAAGCACGCTCGTCAAGGCGCTGCTGTCGCTGAAAAAGCCCGTGGACGGCTCCATAACGTTCGGCGACGGTTTGCTTCAACGAGAGATCGGCTATCTGCCGCAGCAGACCAACGCGCAGCGCGATTTCCCCGCGAGCGTGTCTGAGGTGGTGATCTCGGGCTGCCTGAATTCGCGGGGTATCCGCCCGTTCTACTCGCCGAGGGAGAGAAAAATTGCCGCTGAGAATATGGAACGGCTCGGAATTACCGAACTGAAGAAACGCAGTTACCGCGAGCTTTCGGGCGGTCAGCAGCAGCGCGTACTTCTTGCGAGGGCACTCTGCGCTACGAAAAAACTGCTGCTGCTTGATGAGCCGGTTTCCGGACTTGACCCCATGGTTACGGCTGAGTTGTACGAGTTGATATCGCGCATCAACAAAAGCGGAGTAACGGTGATTATGGTGACGCATGATATGGCAGCGGCGCTGAAATACGCAAGCCACATCCTTTGTATGACCGAGAACAACTGGTTTTTCGGCAATCTTGACGAATTTGTCAAGAGCGACGCTGCGGCGTTTATGAAAGGCGGTGCTGACCGTGGGTGAGATAATTGCCGAGATGTTCTCCGCGCCCGTGCTGATAAGGGCGCTGATAGTGGGCGTTCTGGTGTCGCTCTGCGCGGCGCTTCTCGGGGTGAGCCTTGTGCTCAAGCGCTACTCTATGATCGGCGACGGGCTTTCTCATGTCGGCTTCGGGGCGCTCGCCGTGGCTACGGTGATGAATTTGGCTCCTATGGCGGTCGCTATACCCGTGGTGATTCTGGCGGCGTTTCTGCTGCTGCGGCTATCCTCGAACGGAAAAATTAAGGGCGACGCGGCGATTGCGCTTATCTCCACGAGCGCGCTTGCGATAGGCGTTATGGCTGTCTCGATGTCAAACGGAATGAACGTCGACATAAACAGCTATCTTTTCGGCAGCATAATCTCGGTGAGCAGCGGCGACGTCGTCACAAGTGTGATACTCGCGCTTGCCGTGCTGCTGATGTTCGTTTTTTTCTACACGAAAATTTTCGCGATAACGTTCGATGAGAGCTTCGCAAGAGCGACTGGTACGAACGCGAACCTTTACAATATGCTTATCGCGCTGCTTACGGCGGTCACAATCGTGATAGGTATGCGGCTTATGGGAAGTATGCTGATCTCCAGCCTGATTATTTTTCCCGCGCTCTGCTCAATGCGCGTGTTCAGAAGCTTTAGATCGGTGACGATATGCTCGGCGGTCATTTCGGTGACTACGTTTATTATCGGAATGTTCATCTCGTATATCGCCGATACTCCGTGCGGCGCAAGCATAGTCTGCGTTAATATCGTATTTTTCGTGATCTTCCTTGTTATCGGAATGGTAATTTCAAGGAGCAAAAAAGCATGAAGTACATTGAAAGCGTGAAGTTTCACGGGGAACTGCCCGAAAAGAGTTACCTCAACGATATCCCCGCGGTGCAATGGCTTGCGGAGCGCGGCGAGCTTTAGCTTCATTCGGAGGTGACGTTCTTCGTCGGCGAAAACGGAACGGGGAAGTCGACGCTTCTTGAAGCGATAGCGCTTGCGGCGGGTTTTAACGCGGAGGGCGGCTCGCGGAATTTCAGCTTTTCCACGCGCGACACACACTCCGGGCTGTACGGTAATATAACGCTCTCGCGCGGCATTATCCGCCATAAGGACGGCTTTTTCCTCCGCGCGGAAAGCCTGTACAACTCGGCGACCTACATTGACGAGCTTGACGAGATACCGTGCGGCGCTCCGTCGATATCGGAGAGCTTCGGCGGCTCGCTGCACAAGCGCTCCCACGGCGAGAGCTTTATCGCGACGGTGCAGAACCGCTTTTTCGGGAACGGGCTGTATATTCTTGACGAGCCCGAAGCGGCGCTTTCTCCTGCGCGGCAGCTGACCATGCTCGGACTGATAAAGGGCTTGGCGGACGATAATTCACAGTTTATAATAGCTACGCACTCGCCGATACTTATGGCATACCCCGGCGCGGAAATTCTCCGATTTTCGGAGGACGGCATAAACTCCGTCGGCTACAAGCAGACCGAGCATTATCAGATAACAAAGCAGTTTCTTGATAACCCCGAATGTATGCTGGGGATAATTTTCGGGGAATAAACGGCAAGCCGCCGAATAATGACGGTTTGCCGTTTATTATTTTTTTGAAAAGTCTGTAACGAAATCCAAATTCAAGACACTAATCATACAGAAAGAGGGTGAAGCGAATGTCGGTGCTTGACGAATTATTTTCCGCGTATTACAAGGATATCTACCGATATTTATACAGTCTGTGCCGCGACGCTTCGCTCTCGGAGGATCTTACCTCGGAGGTGTTTCTGGAGGTCGTGAAGTCGATAGGCGGATTCAGGGCGGACAGCGACGTAAAAACTTGGTTGTTCTCGATCGCGCGTCACCGGTGGTTCAGTTACTTGCGCAAGAAAAAACGGACGATCGAATCAACGGAGCTTTACGAGCTGTCCGAGCTTGAACAGCCGGGCGGCAGATCGGCGGAGGAAGCTTTTCTCGACCGCGAGCTTGCCGAGCGCATTTACGCGATCATCAACGAGGAGCCCGAGCGCTCGCGAAAGACCGCGCTTATGCGGATAGAGGGCTATTCGTTTTACGAGATCGGCAAGGCGCTGGGGATTTCCGAAAGCTCCGCGAGAGTTACTTTTTTCAGAACCAAGGAGAAGATCCGTAAAATCTTAAAAGAGGAGGGTTTCGACTATGAATGAATATAAAATAACCTGCGATGTCTGCCGCGATCTTCTGCCGCTCGTCAATGATGGCGTGGCTAGCGCGGACAGCGAAGAAGCGGTACGGCAGCACATCGGCGGCTGCGCCGAATGTGAAATGCTCTTTGACGGAAAGCTCGTTCCCGCGATAGAGCCGTCCGAGTCGCCGAAAGCGCTTTTAAAGGTGAAGCGTTGGCTTTCGTGGCTCTATACGGCGCTTATGCTGCTCGGAATATATTTCGGGTTAAGCCTGACGACGGGCGACGATCTGTTTTTCAACTGCCTTATCATGCCCGTTGCGGGAGTGCTCGGCTATCTTGTTTTTAAATGGAAAGCGCTTTTTGCGGTGCCTTTCATTATGTTTGTCACATACTTATTGACAAACGTGATCGGGGCATTCGGCGGTACGATGGTTGAGCTTGGCGAGCTGCTAAGCTGGACGTTCATTTACAGCATTTTCACATGGGCGGGAACGGTAATTGCAATGCTTTTACATTTCGCATTCGGCAAAAAATCATTTGGAAAGGAGAAGTCAAAATGAAAATCAAAGAATTTTTTATAGATCATCTGATTATATTCAGAGTGATCGCGGCTGTTATCGCATTCGGGCTGATAATTGCGATTCTGATCTTCGCGAACGGCTTGGTGGGAAATCCCGTATCGTATCTTCTTGTAAAAAGCAGCGCGGAAAAAATTCTTGCGGAAGGCTATGCGGACGAGGGTTATATGATCGAGAGCGTAAATTTTAACTTTAAAGCCGGAAACTACTATGTCTATTTCTCAAAGCCCGACAGCGAGGACAGCCGGTTTTTTGAATCGTTTGGCTTTGACGGTAAGCAAATCGGCGGAAGAAATAATATTGATGATCAAATAAAAGGAAATGTCCGCAGACGGCTTGAAATGAGCTACCGTGAGCAGGTTGACAGCGTTTTTAAAAGTCCGTTTTATCCGTACTCAGGCGATACCTACGTAAGATTAATATTTGAGCCTTTTTCCTATGAGGGCAGCTCCGACGGCGCTTATGACTTCTCGCTTCCTATGAGTATACTTGTTCCGGACGGACTGTATGACATAGCGGATCTGGGTGAAAAAGCGGGACTGCTTACGATATACGTCAACACGGGAGAACCCTCTCCCGAAAAAGCCACCGAAGTGCTGCTTACGATAGATTCCCTTATGAAGCAGGGAGGAGTGACTTTTTTCGCTATTTCTTTAACGCTTGTAAACCCGGGCGGCGATTATATAGTTGAAAACTTTCACCGCAGCGACATTTACGAGAACGGTCTTCTTGAACGCGTCAAGGAAAAAGGAATGACTGGGGAGGAGTATTACGCTAAAAAGGAAGCGGAGGAAGAAGCCCAAAAGATGGCGGCTGAATAGAAAATGCGGCAAACCTCGTTTTGGTTTGCCGCACATTTTTATACATTTTGTTGAGTGACCTCAAGACTTGAAGCAAGCTCGGTGACTTGTCCGATGATATCGGTGATCTCCGAAACGCTGCTGCTGATAAAGGTCAGGCTCTCGTTGAGGTTATCGACCGCTTGATCGGTATTCTGAACATTCTCCTTTGTTCCGTCAACGTCGGACCTTATGCTCGCCGAGGAATCCTTAATACCGTCAATGTTGCTGAGTATTTCGTTGGTGTGCTGCTCCGCCGCTTTCAATGTATCTGCGGACTTCACCGCAAGCGTTCTGATCTCGCCCGCAACGACCGCGAAGCCCTTTCCGAACTGACCCGCGCTTGCCGCCTCGATAGACGCGTTTATCGCGAGGATATTCGTCTGCTCGGAAATGCTCTTGATCTTTTCTAGGATACGGCTATACTCGCCGATACTTACGCTGATTTTGGAAACGAACTGCGCGATATCGTTGGTACGGTTAAGGATTCCGTCAATGTCGCTGCTGATCATATTCATATCGGACTTGATGTTCATATTTTTGCTGGAGTTGTTTTCCGCCTGCTCATGAATGGGAAGTATCTTATCGGAAAGCGTTTCCATTGCCTGATGGATATCCGCGACAATGCCCGCGAGCTTGACGTTCTGCATCTCGATCTGTTGCGCCATTTCGTGCGTCCGAGCTTTTTCATAGACGATACAATTGTTAGGAGAGTTGTTCCCGTAGAATATCGTGGTCGCCATATCGCGGCAGGTCTTGAAACCGCAAGCATGGCAGTTTATCTGTCTGTCCGTCTCGGAATATTTACCCATTGAGTTGAATATCTCGTCAAGCTGCTTTTCGGTGGGATTGACGGAAACGCATCTGTTCTCATATTTTCGGATAAAATCCTCAAGCTTCAGCGATTTGAAGATCGCTCTGTGAAAACGCTCGGAAGCTTTGGTTTTATTAGCCCATTTTCTGGCGTGAATCATTATATCGTAAGCGTTAAAGTTGTTAACGTCTTCACGGGCGCCGACGCCCGCGCTGCACCCGAATTCACAGTTAAGGACATCAAATACTACGGGCAGGTGGTTTCTGTCGGTCTTCAGATAGGAATCAAGATCCTCGTAAACCTTTTCGGGACCCTCGGAATTGCTTACAAGCAGCTCGGGATCGTATGCGTGCAGACACTCCTTCAGGCCGCCGGGAATCGGGTAGAACGCGCCGTCAAATCCGCGCGCGGCAGAAAACTCAAACGGACTGCGTCCGTGGGAAAGTACAACGTTGTTCTTTTTAAGATAATTCGTTATGCTTTTAAATGTAATGTTATAGCTGATTATACCCGTATTGTGAAACTCATCGGACTTCGCGATACAAGGCGTAATCCCGACAAGAACATCGTTGTTTTTAAGGTAATTGCGCACATAAATGCCCGAGCAGAGCAGGGGAGAGTGAACGGGGGAGAGGTGGGGGAGAAGCTCAGGCTTGTGTTTTTCCGCATAGTTAACAATTGCCGCGCAAGGCTGTGAGATGATTTTGTCGCCCGCGTGATGCTTTAGATACTCAATGTGCATATATGTACAGATATCCGCTCCGAACGAACCGTCATAAATCTCATGAACGCCCTGATCCTTGAACCACTGAAGAACGTGTCTCCATGTGCCGTCCATTGAAGCCTTGATAGCGGGCGCAACAATAAACGAAACCTTCTGGGATTTCAGTATCCCGAGAACGGTTTCAAGGTCGTCGTCATAATATCTTGCTCCGTGAGGGCAGGATTTTATACACTCGCCGCATTGTATACATTCCGTATTGTTGATCTTTACGGTATCGCCGTCATATAGGTTTGCGTTAGGTATCGGACAAGCGCGGATACATGCATTGCAGCCGATACATTTGTCTTCTTTTACGTGAACCATATTTTTTCTCCTCCAAATGAATTTATAAAAACAAAATGTAATAACCCAAAACACATATATACAATTATATTATAAATCTATTTCATCCGGAAATCAATGCTTTATTTTAACGATAATTTTCGCTTGGAATTGTGCATTTTGACGATTTTTTAACAAAAACCGCGCAAAACAAATGTCCGTTCCGGAATCGGAGCGGACATAATGTTGTTTTAACAAATCAGAAAATAGCCGCAAGCTTAACTGCCAAAGCAATATTTCCCTCGGCATAGAAATCGCCGGATTCAACCAACTTTTTCAAGTTCGTTTTGCCGTTAACAAATGCGACCGCATTTGCAAAGCTCAAAGAAACTCTGAAGCTTTTTGCCTCATAATTGTGCGGAGAAACGGTAACCTTACCGTCATTCACCTCGACATACATATACGAATTTGAACCGTCCTCAAATCCCCATACCTCGATCTCAACAGCGATCTTCTCCTTGATAGCGGCAGCCTTGGTCTTGCTGATCTTCTTCTTCAGCTTATCGCATATCGTATTGATCGTCACTGGAGCGGGCTTTCTTCCGCCTTTTTTAGCGGGAGTCTTGGCGGCAGTTTTTGCGGCAACGCTTGTTGTCTTTTTCGCGGCCGCTTTTGCAGCGGGCTTGGCAGCTGCCTTTGCGGTAGTTTTAGCAGCAGGCTTATCCGTCTTTGCGGACTTTGCAGCCGTTTTTTTCGCAGTTGACTTCGCAGCAGCTTTCTTAGCGGTTGTTTCGACCTTTGACGCTGCTTTCTTTGCGGTTGTTTTGGCAGCAGGCTTTGCGGCGGGAGCAGCAGATGTAGCTTTAGCTTCTGTCTTTACCTCGGCAGCGGGTGCTTCCTTTACAACCGGTTTATTATCTGCGGCCGTCTGCGCAGCAGCCTTCTTGATCTCCGGCTTTTTTGCGTTGTTCATAATGTTATCCTTTCATTTGGACTTCCTGCAATATAACAGGAAAATTCCTTGATATTTATATAATAACATATTATAATAAAAATTTCAACAGTTTTTTAACATAAAATACTTTTTTGATTATTTTTCTTTTTTATATTTTATATTTATCCTCTTTTTTCAAATTATATTTTACTTATTGAACATCTGTTGTTGTGTATAGTTTTGTTTTATTTCATTTCTTTTTTAATAAATAAACGTTTGACCGTTTGTGAATAATTTATTCTTGAACTGTAAAACATAAAAGAAATATTGATTTTTAAGTAAAGTATGGAAAAAATCGGATCTCACTTTAAACAGGATTACATCAAACATTTTCTATGCAAAAAATATGCCGGATGAAAGAAAAACAAAATATATATTGCGAAGATTTTGAATACGAATCGTGTCAAAACCAATAATAACAAAGAGAAAACATTAGAGACTGTTCACATTAAAAAAGCGTCTAAAATCATTGCGAAAGAAATAACCGCAAGAAAAACAATATCAAGTTTATCATAATGGGTAAATCACACCCCTGGGTCATTACA
>CAYWIP010000002.1:0-77157 GCA_964458395.1 uncultured Ruminococcus sp. | reverse complement strand
TTGCCTCCAAATTCCAATTTATCAATTTGATTTAATCAAACAGCGCGTTAACATAATCCTCGGGGATAAACTCCTGCAAATCCTCTATCTTCTCGCCCACGCCCACCAGCTTTACGGGCAGACCAAGCTCGTTCTTTATGGGGATAATTATGCCGCCCTTTGCCGTGCCGTCGAGCTTTGTAAGCACTATTCCCGTAATGTCCGCCGTTTCGTTGAACAGCCTCGCCTGATTTACCGCGTTCTGACCCGTTGTCGCGTCGAGGACGAGTAGCGTTTCCACGCTTGCCTCGGGAAGCTCACGCGTGATTATCCTCGCTATCTTTTTCAGCTCCTCCATGAGGTTCTTTTTATTGTGAAGCCGTCCTGCGGTATCGCACAGCACTATATCCGCGCCGCGCGCCTTTGCCGCGGCTATCGCGTCGAACACCACAGCCGCGGGGTCGCTGCCCTCGCCGTGCTTGACGATCTCCACGCCCGCGCGCTCCGTCCAGACGTTGAGCTGATCTATCGCCGCCGCCCGGAACGTATCCGCCGCCGCAACGATAACCTTGTTTCCGCCTGCCTTGAAACGCGCCGCCATTTTTCCGATAGTAGTGGTCTTTCCCGCGCCGTTCACGCCGATAACCATTATCACCGACGGCTTTGTTTCGAGCTTCATCTCGTTGCCGCCCGTGAGTATCTCCGAGATTATATTCTTTAACATCTGCTTTACGTCGGCGGGCTCGGTGGTTCCCGTGCGCTTTATCTCGGCGCGGAGCTTGTCGCAGATGTCCGCGCTCGTTTCCGCGCCGATATCGGAAAGTATCAGCGTTTCCTCAAGCTCGTCAAAGAAATCCTCGTCTATCTTGGTGAACGAATTTATCAGAAGCTCGACCTTGTTCACGAAACCGTCCTTGGTCTTTTTCAAGCCCTCGCGGAGACGATACAGGCTCTCTTCCTTTTGCTGAGCCTCGTACTCCTCCATATACTCAATATCAGCTTCGTGGTCGGTAAATATCGGAGTTCCGCCCTGCAAGCGCTCCAGCAGCGAAGCTCGTCCGCCGTTATCGGGAGCTTCGGCGCTCCCGGAGGTTTCCGCGCTCTGAACGCTCTCTTCCTCCTCGGGGGTATCAACTATCTTTTTCCTCTTGAATTTATCAAATAATCCCATAAAATCTCCAAATCATTCATTACACTGTCAATTAGTTTGTAACGCCGTCCAGCTCGTCGGTAAGCTCCTGCCTTAACAGGCGCGATACTCCCTTTTCCTGCATAAACACACCGTACAGCACCGAGCAGCCCTCGATAGTACCGCGGCGGTGAGAGATTATCATAAGCTGCGTGCGGCGGCTGAAGCGGTTGAGGTAGCCGATGTACTTCTCGACGTTCACCACGTCGAGCGCCGCGTCGACCTCGTCCAGCATACAGAACGGCGTGGGGCGGTGCATAAGTATCGCGAAATAAATCGTGATAGCGACCATGGTCTGCTCGCCGCCCGACAGCGAGATAAGGTTCTTTATTACCTTGCCCGGAGGCGCGGCGTTTATCTCGATGCCGGAATTCAGCACGTCGTCGGGGTTTGTAAGCTCCAATTCCGCGTGAGCGCCCGGTCCGAATATCTGCACGAAGATCTCCTTGAAGTGCTTGTTGATGTCGTAGAAGCTCTCCAAAAACTGCTTCTTGATGTCGCCCGTAAGCTGTTCTATCAACTTTTCAAGCTCGCGCTTTGCGTCCTCGATATCGCGCAGCTGCGCCGACTGGAATCCGTACCGCTGCGATACTATCTCGTACTCCTCGATACTCTCCATATTTACCATACCCATGGCGGTTATGCGCTTGGAAAGCTCGGTGAGTTCGTTCTCGGCGGCGAGAAGATTTTCCGGCACCTCCGCCTGCTCCGCCGCCTGCGAGACGGTAAGCTCGTAGCTGTCGAAAAGCAGGGAGACTATCTTGTCGTATTCCTTTTGCAGCGCCACCTGACGCTCGTCCAGCCTTGCGACCTCGCGCGTGAATTTCTCCTTGTTACGGTTGGATTCCGCAATGTCCCGATGAAGCTCGCCAATACGTGTATCAAACGCGTTTATCTCGCTTGTAAGCGCGGTTATCTCCTCGTTCTTCTCGGAAAGATCTCCGCTGCCCGCTTCGATCTCGCGTTTAATACGCTCGATCTTCTCGCGGATAGCGCGGTCGCTCTCGTCAAGCTCGCTCATTGCCTGCTGATAGCCGCCGCTGCTTTCAATAAGCGTTCTGCGGTTGTCCTCGATATTTTTGATCTGCTGTCGCTTCAGGTCGATCTCGTGAAGCGCGTCAAGCCTGTCGTTGTTGAATTTCAGTATCCTTTCGGATATTTCGGCGATCTTGTTTTCCGCTTCGGAACGCTCTCCGCTCTGCTCCTCGTGCTTCTTTTCAAGCTCGTTTATCTTCTCCGAAAGCGCCGATATCTCCTTTTCGGCGGCTGTGATTATATCGGTCTGCTGCTTTATCTGAACATCGAAGCGAAGTAATGTCTGCCGTGCGCTTTCACCCTGATTTTCGAGCTGCTCGATAAGGCTCGTCAGCCTGGATATCTCCGCGCTTGTGCGGATATCCTCCTGCTCAAGCTCGCGTATCCTGTCCGCCATACCCTCGGTCTCGATCGTGAATTTCGCGACCTCGGCTCTGTAACGCTCGAACTCCTCGTTTTTTATCTTGGCACTCTCGCGGAGCTTGGCGATCTCGCCATAAAGCGCGTCAAGCTCCTGTTTGCGCGAGATAATGCTGTTCTTGTTCACGCGCGAACCGCCCGTAAATGAACCGCCGGCGTTGACGATCTGACCGTCCAAGGTCACGATACGGAATTTGTAGCCGTACTTTTTGCCGATAACGGTCGCGGTGTCAATATCGTCGACTATCGCCGTCAATCCCAAAAGATTGCTTATGATCTGCGCGTACTCATCGCCGCACTCCACAAGCTCGCTCGCAATGCCCTCAAAGCCCGCTTCATTCTCCAAGCGCGGCTCGTTGAGGCGTCTGCCCTTCATTGAGGTGAGCGGATAAAATGTCGCGCGTCCCGCGTTTGTTTCCTTTAAGAAGCGGATACAGCGGTTCGCGGTCTCCTCGTTGTCGACGATAACGTTCTGCATTACCGACTGCAAAGCCGTTTCTATCGCGACAACGTACTTTTCGGGTACGGTTATAACGTCCGCGACAATGCCGTGTATACCCGTAAGTCTGCCCTGCTCGCCCGCCGTAACTATCTCTTTTACGGCGCGGGAATAGCCCTCCTTGCTCTTTTCAATATCCGAGAGGACTTTATAGCGCTGCTGCTTCTCGCCGAGCTTTGAATTCTCTTGCTCAAGAGCCGTCCGCGCTTCGTTAAGACGCTTTCTCTTACCCTCGGCAAGGCGCTCCATACCCGCGGATTTATTCTGCGCGGCTGCCTTTTCCTCGGCGTTCTTTTCGGCGGTTCTCCGAACCTCGGAAAGCTCGTCCTTATAGCCGTTTATCTTGTTCTCGCCCTCGGAAAGATCGGCAAGAAAGCTGTTTTTCTGCTCGGTGATCTCACCGGAGGTGCGCTTTGCCAGCGACGCGGCAAGCTCCTGCTTGGTCTGCTCGGCGCGCGCCGCGGCGATCTCGCTTTCGAGCGCCGAATACTCCGCGCCCGCCTCGGTGTTCCGCTTGGAAATTTCGTCCAGCTTATCCTGTAATTCGCGCGTCTGCTTTTCAAGCTCGTCCGCGCTTGACTGCCTTTCGGCTATTTCCGCATTTATCTGCTCTATCTGCGTATCGAATGTGCGGCTGTTCTGCTCCGCGTTCTTTAATTGCTCGGTAAGCTCCTCGCGGCGCTGAACGTTGTGTTTTAAATCGTTTTCCGCAACAGATATCGCCGAACGTTTTTCCGCAAGCTCATCGTTTGCGCTCTGGATACTTGAACGCACGCGCTCGAGCCGTCCCTGCGCGGACAATTTATCGTCGCCGAGCTTTTCGATCTGCTCCTCCGCCTTTTCGATATCGCGCTCGTAATGCTCGCACTCGCCCCTGTTGAGCAATAAGTCATCGTTGAGCTTGGAAAGCTCCCCGCGCTTTTCGTTAAGCCTTGCGACCGAAACGGATATCTCCAGCTCTTTTTTCTGCGCCAGAAGCTCCGACGCGAGTATCGCCTTTTCCGACTGCTTTTTCAGTATCGGCAGACGCTCCTCGTCAACGCGAATTAAATCGCGCTGGCGGATAATATTCTCCTCCGCCTGAGCAAGCTGCTTTTCCGCGTCGGCTTTCTTGTGGAGGAACAGCGAAACTCCCGCCGCCTCCTCGAATATCTCGCGGCGCTGAGTGTCGCGCGCGTTGATTATCTCCGCGACTCTGCCCTGTCCGATTATCGAATAGCCGTCGCGGCCCAGACCCGTGCCCATCAGCAGCTCCTGAATATCGCGCAGACGGGATTTTTTTCCGTTTATAAGGTACTCGCTTTCGCCCGAGCGGTACAGCTTGCGCGAAATGACGACCTCGTCCTCCGGAACGGACAGCGCCCTGTCGGAATTGTCGATCGTCAGCGCAACGCGGGCGAATCCCATGGGCTTGCGCTCGACGGTGCCGTGGAAGATAACGTCCTCCATTTTCTCACCGCGCAGAGTTTTAGCGCCCTGCTCGCCCATTACCCACCGCAGCGCGTCAGAAATATTGCTTTTTCCGTTACCGTTTGAGCCGACTACCGCCGTGGTTTTCGTGTCGAACGTCAGCACGGTCTTGTCCGCGAAGGACTTGAAGCCTTGAATTTCCAGAGTTTTAAAAAGCATTAAATCTCCTTTTTCGGAGCGATCCCGAGCTTTGCGCCCTCACGCTCCCGTACATCTATGTTATAGCCGAGCGCGGACAGTCTGCGAACATTTTCACGCTTCTGTCCTACCGTGCGGCTGATATTTTTCTTATCCGTAAAAATCGTGTAATCGCCTTTCGGAAACGCTTTCAGGCGCTCCGTAAGCTCCCCGAGCACTATCCTGCTCTCAACTATCTCGCGCAGCGCGGGGTGATAAACTCCGCCGAGCATTTCCCGCTCAACGTCGGGGCTTGCGTGAAGTCCGAGCCGAATCACCTTGATACCGTTACCCGTGAATTTTTTCAGCAGCTCCGCACATAAATCCACCGTTTCGTCAAACGTAAACGACTTATACCCGCCGCTCTCGAAAAGCTCCCCAAGGCGTGTGTTTTTCAGGATTACGGTCGGGTAAATACGCACGGTTCCCGGTGATAACTTTATGAATTCGTCCGCCGTTTCAAGACAGAATTCGGGAGTGTCACTGTAAAGTCCCGTCATCATCTGCAAGCCTAACTCTATGCCGCTTTGCTTTATCAGCGCGGAGGCTCTGCGGACGTCCTCGGCGGTATGTCCGCGGTCGTTCGCGGATAAAACCTCGTCGTTCATCGACTGTGCGCCAAGCTCGACCGCCGTTACGCCATAACTTTTCAGAATGTCGACGATCTCCGCGTCAACGCAGTCGGGACGCGTCGAGCAGCGAATTCCCGAATAGCACGGAAAACGCTCGACAGCCGCCCTCGCGGTATCGAGAAGCTCCAGCATATAGCCGCGCGGAACAGCCGTAAAGCTGCCGCCGAAGAACGCTATCTCCGCCGACATTCCTATCTGCGCTAAATGCTCCGCCTGCTCCTCCAGAAGCGCCCGAACCTGCTCCGCGGTCGGCGCGGAACGCTCTCCGGTAATGCTCCGCTGGTCGCAGAAGCTGCACATATGCGGGCAGCCGATATGCGGTATAAATATCGAAATGTTAGTCTGTTTCATAACCCATAAGCTTTACCGCTTCCTTTGCGGCGGCTTGCTCGGCTTCCTTTTTGGACTGCCCGCTGCCGCTGCCGATAACTTGTCCGTTGAGCAGCACATCCGCAAAAAACGTCTTGTGGTGCGACGGCTCGTCGTTTTCGGTGACGTTATAGGAGATGTGTTCCTCGGGATTCTGCTGAATTATTTCCTGTAATACCGTCTTGTAGTCGCCGAGCCGTACCTTGCCCGATCTGAGCGCCTCAACGCTCGGCACGAACGACATTATCATACGCGTTGCCTCGTCCGCGCCGCCGTCAAGATAGATCGCCGCGATAAGCGCTTCGAACGCGTCCGCGAGTATTGAGCGCCTGTCGCGCCCGCCCGTCATCTCCTCGCCCTTGCCAAGATAAATGTACTTTCCGAGATCAATCCGTTTCGCGAAATTATACAGCGAATTCTCGCAGACAATCGACGCGCGGAGCTTTGTCAGCCCGCCCTCGGGAACGGTATCCATATTTGTGAAAAGGTACTGCGAAACCGTAATTTGCAGCACAGCGTCGCCGAGAAATTCCAGACGCTCGTTGCTGCCGTTGTTTTTTCCGCCGGAGTAGCTTGAATGTGTGAGGGCGCGTTTTAAATAGCTCTGATCGCCGAATTTATAACCGATCTTCTCCTCCAGCTCGCCGAGGTCAGCCATTTTCCGCAACCCCCTCCAGCGCCGCTACCGCCTTGGTCATTTCCTCGATTGCGTTGTTCTCGACAAACATCTTCGCCTGTCTGAACGCCCCGAAGAACGCCTTTGCGTCGCTGCTGCCGTGCGCTTTGAACACGGGCTTTGCCGTGCCGAGCAGCGGCGAACCGCCTATCTCCTTGTAATCCATTTGCTTGGTGAATTCGGTCAGCTTCGATTTCACACAGAGCGCGCCGAGCTTCGTTATTATATTCGCGAAGAACATCGACTTCAGCGCGTCCTTCATAAGTACGCCCATGCCCTCGCAGGCTTTCAGGAACACGTTCCCCGTGAAGCCGTCCGTGATAAGCACGTCCACCGCGCCGAGCGGTACTTCACGAGCCTCGACATAGCCTACAAAGTTTACGGGAGTTTTCTTGAGCAGCGCCTTTGTTTCGTGCTCCAGCTCGCGACCTTTTTCCTCCTCGGTACCGTTGTTGAGCAAGCCCACGCGCGGATTCTCAACGCCCATTGTTGTTTTCATAAAGCAGCTTCCGAGTATCGCGAAAATCCGCAGCATTTCGGGAGTGCAGTTGATATTCGCGCCGCCGTCCAGCACACAGAAGCGCTTTCCTCCCGCACACGGCATAAGAGGTACGAGCGGCGCCTTTTTAACGCCGTTTATCCGCTTCGCATACGTTCGTCCGCCGACTACGATAGCCGCCGTGCTGCCCGCCGAGATGAACGCGTCCGCCCTGCCATCGGCGAGCATCTGAAACGCCACGCCCATTGACGTACCGCTTTTCTGCTTGGCAACGGACATGGGATTGTCCTCGGTGGTGATAACGCCCTCCGCGGGAACTAATTCAATTCCGTTTTCGGGAATTTTCAGCGCCGCCATACGCGCTTTGAGCACGTCGACCTCGCCCGTTACCGCAGCGTCAATTCCCAGCCCCTTTACCGCGAGAGCCGCGCCCTTTAATATTTCGTCGGGAGCGTTGTCGCCGCCGAAACCGTCTATTACAATCTTCATTCTTATCTCCTATCTGAAAGGCAAAAGCTCGGGTCGCTCACTTCGTTCGCTTAGCCGAGGGCAACGCCTCCGCAGGTGCGACTTGTCGCTTCGCACTTCGTTCCGCTCCGTCGTCACCCTCGCTCCCGACTTTTGCCGCTGCGAAATTTATTTGTTGCTGTTATTTAACACGCCTTTACTGCGACATTTTAACGCAGACCATAGGATAGGCATAGTCCGTATTAACGTGATGCGCCTTGCAAAGCCTTGTCCAGATCGCTCAAAGCGCGTTCTGCAAGCGCAGCGTTCTTTCTCTGCTTTCCGTCTTTACCTCGGAACTCCTCGTCAAGCGGCGGCAGTATCCCCATATTGCTGCCCATAGGCTGAAAATTATGAGTCCACGCATTCGCGACATACCACGCCAGCGCGCCTAGCATTGTCGTTCTCGGGAACGTCAGCGGCTCTTTTCCGTCAAGTATATCCGCCAAAGCCCTGCCCGCGATAATGCCGCTTGCAGCACTCTCAACGTAGCCCTCCACGCCCGTTATCTGTCCGCCAAAGAACACGTTCTCCGAGCCTTTGAGCATATAATGCTCGTCCAGCAGCTTCGGGCTGCACAAAAACGAATTTCTGTGCATTACCCCGTAACGCGCGAACTCCGCGTTTTGCAGTCCCGGGATAAGCGAGAAAACACGCTTCTGTTCGCCGAATTTGAGATTTGTCTGAAATCCCACGATATTGTACAACGTGCCCTCGGCGTTCTCCTTACGCAGCTGAACCGCCGCGAACGGACGCGTTCCCGTGCGCGGGTCGGTAAGTCCCACGGGCTTCATACAACCGTAGCGAACGCTGTCATAGCCGCGCTTCGCCAGAACCTCCACAGGCATACAACCCTCGTAGACTTTCAGACCCTTAGCCTCGGACGGCACGTCAAACTCATGAAGCGGAGCTGTTTCCGCGTTGACGAGCGCGTTATAAAATATCTCGTACTCCTCGCGCATCATCGGGCAGTTGACGTAATCCGCGCCGCCGTGGTCGTATCGCGACTGCTCGAACGCTATCGAAAAGTCGATACTCTCGGCGGTCACGATAGGCGCGGCAGCGTCGTAAAAGCTCAGATAATCGCCGCAGCGTTCGCGTATCTTATCCGCCAAGCCGTCGCTTGTGAGCGGTCCCGTGCATATTATCGTGTTCTTGTCGGGGAACTCGGTAATTTCCTCGTACCTTACGGTGATGTTCGGGTGCGACCTGATAACGCGCGTTATCTCGTCCGAGAACGCCGTGCGGTTCACCGCGAGCGCTCCGCCCGCGGGTACGGCGGTCTTTTCGGCAGCCGCGCAGACGACCGAACCCAAGCGCCGCATTTCCTCTTTCAGCAGTCCACAGGCGCTGTCCACTCTCGCCGATTTCAGCGAATTTGAGCAGACAAGCTCCGCGAAGCCCTCATATTTATGCGCGGGTGAGAACTTCTTCGGCTTCATCTCGTACAGCTCCACCGAATATCCCCTCTCCGCAAGCTGCATTGCCGCCTCGCAGCCCGCAAGCCCCGCGCCTATAACTTTAACCGTCATTGTTATCCTTTGCGTTGTCCAAAGGACGGGCGCCGTCTGCGAGACGAGCGTCGTCTGCGGGACGCTCGTAGCCGCAGCCGTCCTTCTGGCAGTATATCTTGCCGAGCTTGCCTGTTTTCTTGAACAGGCTCGAGCCGCACTCTGGGCATTTTTCCTCGAGCGGCATATCCCATGTCATAAAATTGCAGTCCTTGAAATTCTCGCAGCCATAGAACGGTTTACCTTTCTTGGACTTTTTCAGCAGCATTTTTGCGCCGCATTTCGGACATAAGCCCTTTGTTTCGGTGACAATCTTCTTGGTGAACTTGCACTCCGGGAAGCCCGAGCAGCCGAGGAATTTCCCGTAAGGACCGATTTTTATTACCATCGGTTTTCCACACTGCTCACACTTGATGTCGGTAGGCTCGTCGGGAACTTTGAGGTGCTTGCCCTCCATGTCCTGCTCCGCCTTTTCAAGCGACTTCGCGAAGCCCTTGTAAAAGCCGTCGAGCGTATCGACCCAATCCTTTGTGCCCTTTTCGATGTTGTCAAGGCTGGTTTCCATTTTCGCGGTGAATTTCACATCGACGATATTGTTAAATTTCTCCTTAAGCAGCCCCGTAATGACCTCGCCGAGCGGCGTGGGCTTGAGCTGATTTCCGTTCTCACGCTCGACATAATGCCGATCAAGAATGGTGGAGATCGTCGGCGCATACGTCGACGGACGTCCTATGCCGTTCTCCTCGAGCGCCTTTATCAGCGACGCTTCGTTGTAGCGCGCGGGCGGCTGAGTAAAGTGCTGATTGCCCAATACCTCAACGGGCTTGAGCTTCTCGTTCTTTTCGATCTTCGGGAGCGCGCCGCCCTGTTCCTCGTTGTCGCGCGTTTCCTCGTAAAGCTTGGTAAAGCCGTCGAACTTCACGGAATAGCCGCTGGACTTGAACAGATAATTCTTCGCCGTGATATCCACGGACACCGTATCCATTGCGGCGTTCGCCATCTGACTTGCCATAAACCGCTCCCAGATGAGCTTATACAGCTTATACTGATCGCTCGTAAGCGACTTCTTCACCTTTGACGGAGTAAGCTCGACATTCGACGGACGGATAGCCTCATGAGCGTCCTGAGCGTTGCTCTTGGATTTGAATGTGCGCGGTTTTTCGGGAAGATACTGCTCGCCGTACTCCTGTTTGATAACCTCGGCGGCGGCGGTCTTAGCCTCGTCCGAAATGCGCAGGCTGTCCGTTCTCATATAGGTGATAAGACCGACAGCTCCCATTCCCTCAACGTCAACGCCCTCATATAGCTCCTGAGCGGTTTTCATAGTTCTCCGCGCCTGAAACGACAGCTTGCGGCTTGCCTCCTGCTGCAAGGTCGAGGTGGTGAACGGCGGCGCGGGCTGCTTTTTGCGCTGCGATTTCTTCAGATTTGTGACGATAAAATCCGCGCCCTCAAGATCGGCGAGAATTTTATCCGCCTGCTCCTTGTTGTCTATCTGCGCCTTTTGCCCGTTTATTTCGGTGAGCTTCGCCGCGAACACCTTTTTCGAGGAAGCCGCAGACAGCTTCGCGTCGACGCTCCAGTACTCCGTGGACTTGAACGCGCGTATCTCCTCCTCGCGGTCAACGATAATCCTCACCGCGACTGACTGCACGCGCCCCGCCGACAACCCTCTGCGCACCTTTTTCCACAGAAACGGCGACAATTTATAGCCGACGATTCGGTCAAGTATTCGGCGCGTCTGCTGCGCGTTTACGATATCGGTGTCAATAGTACGCGGATGGCTCATTCCGTACTGCACGCCTGTTTTCGTGATCTCGTTGAACGTAACGCGTATCTTCGCCTTTTCGTCGATGTTCAGCAAATGCGACAAATGCCACGCGATAGCCTCTCCCTCGCGGTCCGGGTCGGTCGCAAGATATACTACGTCGCTCTCCTTTGCGCGCTTTTTCAGTTCCTTGATAACGTCCGACTTGTCTTTCATGTTGACGTACTGCGGCTCGAAATTATTATCCACGTCCACGCCGAACTTGGACTTCGGAAGGTCGATTATATGACCCGTGGACGCCATGACCTCATAGCCCGCGCCCAGATATTTTTTAACGGTTTTCGCTTTTGACGGCGACTCGAGAATAACCAGATTTGCCAAAGGTATCTCCTCCAATTTATATTTTATTTGGTACTGCAAAACCGAAAGTATTCTTATGGTTTTGTACTGCCAATTATTTCGATAACTCCCACAACAGCACAGACGCTGCCACAGCGGCGTTGAGCGATTCCGCGCCCTTTATGGGAATGTAGATCTTTTCACTGCATATTTCGGCGACCTCGGGCGATATCCCCCTGCCCTCGCTCCCGATAACTATCGCGGTCTTTTCGGGAAATTTCACCTTGCCGAGCTGCTTGGCGGTATTGTCAAGGATTGCCCCGTAAACCGCAAATCCGTTCAGAAGCTCCGTAAGCTCCTCCGCGCCGCAGCTTACGAACGGCAGACGAAACGCGCTTCCCATTGCCGCCCTAAGCGTTTTCGGAGAATACGTGTCCGCGCAGCCCGAAAGCAGCACCGCGCCGTCTATCCCGAACGCCTCCGCGGTGCGTATCACCGTACCGACATTTCCCGGATCCTGAACTCCGTCCAGCACCACGAGCCGCCGCGCATTTACGGGCAGACCCTCCGCACGTTTCTCCGCTATCGCAAACAATCCCTGCGAGGACTTTGTATCGGAAATATATTCGGAAATGTCCTCTGATATGACGATAGTTGAATTGGCTTTTTCAATGAGCTTTTTTTGCGTTTCGGGATACTTTTCGGCAGCCTTTTCCGTATACGCGGAGAACGTCACCTTAAGCCCCGAGTTTACAAGCTCTCCGCAAAGATGATCTCCCTCGACCGCAAAAACGCCGTGCTCGTCACGCATCCGCTTCTTACGGAGAAAATCTCTTAAAAACCGCACATTCGCGTTTTTTCTTGATGTTACCGTTTCCATATTCCTGCTCCTTACACCGATCCGTCAACCGCCATATAATAGCGAAAATCTCACGCCCCGAAGCTCAAGGCGTGAGAAAAAAGTCATTACAACGCCGCCTTAGCCTTTTCGGTAAGAGCGGTGAAGCCTGCCGCGTCGTTGATAGCGATCTCGGAAAGCATCTTTCTGTTAAGCGTAACATTTGCTTTCTTCAGACCGTTCATAAACGTGGAATAATTCATACCGTTTGCCTTGCAGGCTGCGGAAATTCTTGTGATCCAAAGACGTCTGAAATCTCTCTTCTTGAGCTTTCTGCCGACATACGCGTACTGACCCGACTTCATTACCGCTTCCTTAGCGGTCTTGAAAAGTCTGCTCTTGCCGCCCCAATAGCCCTTTGCGAGCTTTAAGGTTCTATTTCTTCTCTTGCGTGTAGCAAGCGCGCCCTTAATTCTTGCCATTTCGGTTACCTCCTAGTATCTGTTTGTTCTCCATTATTTGTACGGGATAAGGCTCTTTACCTGTGCGATATTCGTATCGTCCGCATATGCGCCCATACGGAGACCTCTCTTACGCTTGGTGGACTTCTTGGTAAGTATGTGACGCTTGTTGCAGTGCTGCATCTTTACCTTGCCGGTTCCTGTCAGCTTAAAACGCTTTTTCGCGCCGCTGTGTGTTTTGATCTTAGGCATTTCAAATTCCTCCTTAATACTCTTGAAAGTGCGCCGATAACGCTTAAAATTACTTCTTCGGGCTTAAAACGACCGCGTAATTCCTGCCCTCGAGCTTTGAGGGCTTATCCGAGCTGCCGTACTCCGAAACAGCGTCCATGAACTTTTTCATCAATTCCTCGCCGAGATTGACGTGCGTCAGCTCGCGCATACGGCGGAAACGCACCGTTACCTTAACCTTATCGCCGTTCTGTAAGAACTTGATAGCGTTCTTCACCTTGATATTGAAATCGTTGGTGTCGATGTTAAGGGACATCTTGATCTCCTTAACGTCTGCGGTTTTCTGGTTTTTCTTGGCTTCCTTTTCCCGTTTTGTCTGCTCGAAACGGTATTTTCCGTAGTCCATGATACGGCATACCGGAGGCTTTGCGGTCGGAGAGATCATTACGAGGTCGAGATCTGCGTCGAACGCCTTCTGCAAAGCGTCCGCCGAGGACATTATGCCCAACTGCTCGCCGTCCGTACCTATGACCCGAATTTCCTTTTCGCGAATATCCTCATTGATGAGCTGTTCTTTCGTGCCGATTTTGAAGCACCGCCTTTCCGTAATTACCTTTAACTTAAAGAAATAAATTAAGCGTGAGCACACAACTCACGCTTAACATAAAAAACCTCTGCGGTATATTCACATTAAACAACCGCGCCTGACTTTACGAAATGCACAATTCGCTCGGCATACCAAAACGGCAGCTTCGCAAACACGCACCGCGCCGGCGGGTGAGAGTGTGGTGGCTCTGCTTTACCGTAATATTATACACCATTCTTTTTTATTTGTCAAGGGGTTTTCCGAAAATTTTTCAAAAAATTATCTCACCACATTAAAAGCGTTCATTTGCGGGTAAATTGCCGCGCTGCCAAGCTCTTCTTCAATACGGAGCAGACGGTTGTATTTCTCGACGCGCTCCGATCGTGAGGGCGCTCCCGTCTTTATCTGACATGTGTTAAGCGCGACGGCAAGGTCGGCTATGGTCGTGTCGGCGGTTTCTCCCGAACGGTGGGAGGAAATCGCGGTGTAATGCGCTTTATGCGCCATTTTGATAGCCTCGAGAGTTTCCGAGACCGTGCCGATCTGATTCAGCTTTATCAGCACGGAATTCGCGCAGCCGCTTGTAATGCCCTTTGCTATGCGCTCGGTGTTGGTCACAAACAAATCGTCGCCGACAAGCTGAACGCGTTTTCCGAGCCGCTCCGTGATGTTTTTCCAACCGTCCCAGTCCTCCTCGTCAAGAGCGTCCTCTATCGAGATTATCGGGTACTTGTCGACCAGTTTTTCCCAATGCGCAATAAGCTCCCCGGACGTGAATTTCGTGCCTGCTTTCGGAAGAACATACTCACCCTTTTTGCCGCCTTTCCATTCGCTCGCCGCCGCGTCCATGGCGATCATAAAGTCCTCTCCGGGCTTGTAGCCCGCCTTTTCGACCGCGCTTAAAATGCACTCTATTGTTTCCTCGTCGCTTTGCAGATTAGGCGCGAATCCGCCCTCGTCGCCCACCGAGGTTGCCAGACCCTTTGACTTTAACAGCGCTGCCAGCGCGTGAAACACCTCCGAGCACTGCCGCAGCGCCTCCTTGAAGCAGCACGCGCCGACGGGCATTATCATAAACTCCTGAACATCCACCGTATTCGCCGCGTGAGCGCCCCCGTTAAGGATATTCATCATAGGCACGGGCAGGCGGTTGCCGCTCACGCCGCCGAGAAATCGGTACAGCGGCATGTCGACCGAGCAGGCAGCCGCCCTCGCCGCCGCTATCGAGACCGCAAGTATCGCGTTCGCGCCGAGGTTGGACTTGTCCTTTGTGCCGTCCGCTTTGAGCATTGCCGCGTCGACGGCGTAGGTGTCGCGTGCGTCCAGACCGCTCACCGCCTTGCAGAGCGCGTCGGAGATATTCGCCGCCGCCTTTGAGGTTCCCTTGCCGCCGTAGCGTCCCTTGTCGCCGTCGCGAAGCTCCAGCGCCTCAAATTCACCCGTGGATGCGCCGCTCGGAGCCGCTCCGAACGCGACCGTGCCGTCCGCGAGATGAACCTCCGCCTCGACCGTGGGATTTCCGCGGGAGTCCAGAATCTCGCGCCCGACAACCTTTTCAATTCCCGTATAATACATAATTTACCTCCAAATTTTGTTTTGGAAGTATTATTGCACGATTAAGGAAAAATATGCTTCTCGGCTTGACATTTGAGATAATTTATCGTACAATATTATTAACGAGACAACACGATTTTGAAGGTACAGATATGAACGATTATGTGATTTATTTTATCGGCTGCATTTTCCTGTTTCTGATGTCTGTTAGCGCATTGGTGAAAAGTATTCTCTCCTTGCGCAGGGCTTTGATATTTTACGGTGACTGCCAAAATGGAAGAACAATCAAGGCAAAAGCCGTCATTACCGACCTACGCCGCTCTACTTCCGTTTTCGGCTGCACGGCGAGCGCACGGGCGAGATATGTTATCCAAAGAGAGCAGATCAACGGCAAAATGATCTGCCGATTTGACGATCGGCTGCAAAAAGGACAAAATGTCAAGGTGATTGTAAGCGGCACAAAACGGAATATTTTCGCCGTTGACGCCGCCGTTATGACCCCCGTGCCCGAAGTGCAGATCAAAAACGCGCTGCTTACATATTCCGTTTTTTGCGTTCTGTCTTTGGCGCTGGTCGCGGGCGTTGTGTTATTGTCGGTGCTGATTTTCCCGAAGCTGCTTTGACCTAAAAAAACCGCGCGAACTATCAACCCGCGCGGTTAATTATTTTATCTTCTCGCCGCTCCCAGCCTTTCGCCGAGCACGGAAACGATATTCTCCATTTCCTTGTCGGCAATGTCGTCGGTAACGTCGTCACTGCCCGCGAACGTTATCGCGAATGTAAGCGACTTCTTGCCGAAACCGAGCTTTTCGCTCTCGAAGTGGTCGAACAGGCGGATCTCCTTGGCAAGCGCGCTCGCCTTGACGATCTCGTCCTCAATCTCAACGCAGAGCGTTTTCTTATCGCAGACGAGCGACAGATCGCGCTTTACGGTTGCCTTTCCGTTGTCGGCGGTGAAGCGTATCTCGCGCTTGTACAAGTCCTCGACAGCCGAGTAATTCAGCTCCGCGAGGATTATATTGAGGTCGTTCTTCTTGCCCTCGGCGACGTTTAAGCTTTCGACTATCTCATAACGCAGCTTTCCGAGCTGACCTATCTTCACGCCCTCGCAGAAGATATCCGCGCAGATTCCCGGGTGAAGCCAACTTGCCTCGCCGCGCTCGTAACGGAATTTCAGACCGTTCGCCGCCGCGAAATCCTCCAAGGTCTCCTTGACGGTGAAGAAGCTCTCGTCCGCGCCGTAAGCGCCTATGCAGAGCGTTTTCTGCTCAACGGGCTGCTCGGTGAGCGGCAGCGACTTAGGGAGGTAAACATTCGCCAGCTCAAAAAATCTGCCCGCCGCGTGGTCGGTCTTGACATTGTCCGCGATAACGTTTATCATGCACGGCGCCATGACCGTGCGCATTATCGAGAGATTGTCGGTGATCGGGTTCAGAAGCTCGACAACAGTGCGGCGCGGATCGTTCTCGGGGAGCATAATCATATCCAACTCGCGGCGCGAATACATTGCGAGCGTCTGCACCTCGTAATAGCCCTCCGCGCAAAGGAATTTCTTCGCAGCCAGCTCTTTATTCTGGAGGAACGAAAGTCCGCCGTTCGTTACCTTTGCGCTGTCGAGAAATGTCGGTACAACATGCGAGTAGCCGTACTCGCGGATAACCTCCTCGGCGATATCCTGATAATGCTCAACGTCGGTTCTCCAGCGCGGAACGGTAACGGTGAGCGTTTCTCCGTTCTCTGCAACTCCGAATTGCAGCGATTTCAGGATACGCACAATATCCGCCTGCGGAACCTCGATACCCAGCACGGAATTTATTTTGCTGACTGTAACGTCGAACACGGTGTTTCCCTTGTCCTCGCCCGCGTTCACGTCGATGTGAGTTGCGCCTATTTTCGCTATGCCGAGCGACTGCACGAGATTGAGCGCTCTCGCCATTCCGCGCTCAACGCCGTACTCGTCGACGCCCTTTTCGTAACGCGCCGCCGCGTCGGTGTGCATTCCGAGCGCACGCGCGGTCTTGCGGACGTTGTCGCGGCGGAACTTCGCGCACTCGAACAGCACCTCGGAGGTGGTCGGCTTAATCTCGGAATTGAGACCGCCCATAACTCCCGCCAGACCGACAGCCTTAGCCTTGTCGCAGATCAACAGATTATCGGGCGTAAGGATGCGCTCCTTTTCGTCAAGCGTTGTGAGCTTCTCGCCGTCCTTTGCGCGGCGGACGATTATCGACCTGCCGTCAAGCGTATCCATATCGAACGCGTGCATGGGCTGCCCGATCTCAAGAAGTACATAGTTGGTAACATCAACTATCGCGTCGATCGACGAAAAACCGCACACTGAAAGTCTGCGCTTCATCTGCTGCGGACTTTCAAAATGCTGAACGTCATAAACATAGTGACCGAGATAGCGCGGACAAAGCTCGGGCGCTTCAACGGTTATCGTGGTTTCGGAAGCGGTCTTGTCGGTACACTCGTAGCTGTAATCCGGCTCTTTAAGCGGCTTGTTGAGGAACGCCGCCACCTCGCGCGCGATTCCCAGAACGCTCTGGCAGTCGGGGCGGTTCGCGGTTATCGAAATATCGAAAACGTAATCGTCCAGACCGAGCGTCGTCTTGATATCCTCGCCGACCTTAGCGTCCTCGGGGAGTATCAGAATTCCGTGAACGTCCGCGCCCTTTATCCAGTTTTCGTCAACGCCGAGCTCTCCGCCGCTGCACAGCATTCCGTAGCTCATCATATCCGCCATTTTGCGCGGAGATATTTGAATACCTCCAGGAAGCCTAGCGCCGACTAACGCCGCGGGAACCTTTGCGCCCTTGAACACATTGTCCGCGCCCGTGAGAATAACGTTGTCCGCGCCGAATTCGCCGCAGTTCACATGGCAGATGTACAGATGCGTTCCCTCGTATTTCTCGATGGAAATGACCTCGCCGACAACTACTTTTTCGATATCCTGTCCGAGATAGATTGTTTCCTCGACCTCAAACCCAGAGCCGAAAAGCTTGTCCACCAGCTCAAGCGGTTTTTCCTCTATATCAACATAATCCTTTAACCAGCTAAATAATATTTTCATCTTCACTCACCCCTTTAATCAACCCTTAAACTGCTGCAAAAGATCAAGATTATTCTCAAAGAACAAGCCCATATTCGGAATACCGTATTTCAGCATTGTAATGCGCTCTATGCCGATACCGAACGCCAGTCCCGAATATTCCCCGGGGTCTATGCCGCAGTTTTCGAGAACCTTTTTATTGACAACTCCGCCGCCGAGAACCTCTATCCAACCCGTTCCCTTGCACAGCGAGCAGCCCTTTCCGCCGCACTCGAAGCAGCTTACGTCCACCTCGACCGACGGCTCGGTGAACGGGAAGTAAGACGGGCGCAGACGCGTTTTCGTGCCGTCGCCGAATATCTGCTTTACGAACTGATCGAGCATACCCTGCAAGTCGCACAGCGTAATGCCCTTATCGACGACCAGACCCTCCATCTGCGAGAACATCGGCGAATGCGTAGCGTCGCTGTCCGAGCGGAATACCTTGCCCGGAACGAGCACCTTGATAGGCGGTTTTTTCGCGTCCATGGTGCGTATCTGCCCGGGAGATGTGTGCGTTCTCAGCAGCAGCTCATCGGTCAGCCAGAACGTGTCCTGCATATCGCGCGAGGGGTGATCTTTAAGCACATTCAGCCGCGTGAAGTTGTGGTCGTCGTCCTCGATCTCGGGACCCTCGTATACCTCAAAGCCCATTCCCGCGAAAACCTCGATCATCTCCTGCTTGATGAGCGTGATCGGGTGCAGATTGCCCGGAGCGCGCTTCAGGGCTGGCATTGTAACATCTACTGCCTCGCGCTCGTAGCGGCGCTCCAGCTCACGCTGCTTTATCTCCGCCTGCTTCGTCTGATACAGCTCCTGCGCCCACACGCGCACGTCGTTTACCGCCTTGCCGAACAGCGGCTTCTCCTCGGGCGGAACGGTTTTCATCTCCTTCATCAGCCCCGAGATAACGCCCGTCTTCCCGAGATAATTCTGCCAGAACTCCGACAATTGCGCGCCGTCCTTAACTTCTGCGATTTTTGATTTTACCTGCTCTTTAATTTCACTGAAATCTTTCATAATATCCCCTTTCTCCCAAAACAAAAAATCCGTCCCAAAAACTGGGACGGAATAAAAATCCGCGGTACCACCCACATTCGGAGCAAACGCTCCGCACTTGAAAACCTTAACGCGGTAAATACGGCTCTGCTTAGTTTCTCGCAGGCAACTCCCATGCTGAAATTCACATTCCGCTCGACAGAGCGCTCTCAGCCCATAGACGCCCTTTCTCTGAAATCGATTTTCCGGAATGCTACTTACACATATTCATAGTCATTATTTAGATTATACCATATTTTTTTGTTATTGTCAAGAGGTATTTTTAATATTATGACGAAAAAACGACAAACCGGAATGTCATTTTTTATTCTCGCCCGAAAAACCGCGCTATTTCGGCGAGCCGCCCATGCAGCGCTTATAACCGCTTTTGATCAGCCAAGTGACTTTTCCGCTTCATTAACGCACCGAAGCGCGTTAAGGCTTCTCGGATAACCGATAAACGGCAGACAATGCGAAATTATTTTAATAAGGAACAGCTTGTCATTGCCTATGCGCATATTCGCCGCGGCGTGGCTCGTAAGCTGCGGCTCGCACCCGCCCTGCGCCGAAAGGAAACAGAACGTGATAAGCTCACGCTCGGAGTAGTCAAGCCCCTTGCGCGTGTAATAATCGCCGAAGCAATTGTCCGCCAGCCAAAGGTTGATGTGACGGCTCTCCTCTGGACCCGACCTCCAGAAATCGCGCATACCCTCGCCGAAAATGTCAACCTGCACCCGGGTTCCCTCCTCGCGGCGGTTCTCGGCGGCAGCGGTCGCCTGACCCTCCAGCGGAAGAGAAACTCCCATTTCGGTGAAAACCTCGTTCGCCGCCTTGAGGAACGGATAAACTCTGCCTATCCCGAGATACGCGACCGCCTGATAAACTATCTCCTTTATCTCCACCGGAGTAACGCCGAAATTCATCGCCGCGGGTATCATCACACTGAACTCGTCGATACCCTGACAGCCAAGCAGCGTTGACAGTATCGCCATATGACGCGTTCTGCCGTCTACCTCCCTGCCTCCGATGTCGGGCATATTTATTACCTCGTCAAAGGCGAAATTGTCAAAACGCTCGATAAACTCCGGGTCGGTTCTCAACAAATCCGAAACGCACCCCGGAAACATCTTCTCATAATAATCCTTTGAAAAACCGATATTGCCATTTTTAACGCTCCTTTCGCACGATATTCACTTTGCCGCGTGAATGTCCGATATTGCGCGCGCCACGAGCTTTCTGAACAGCGGCGCGACGCGGTCAGCCGTTTCCTGTACTTCCTTATGCGACAACGGATTAGCGGAAATCCCCGAGGCAAGATTGGAAATACACGAAATGCCGCAGACCTCCATTCCGCAATGCCGCGCCGCCATAGCCTCGATAGCGGTGGACATTCCCACAGCGTCTGCGCCCAAGCGCCCGTAAGCGCGTATCTCCGCGGGAGTTTCGTAATTCGGACCGGTAGTCTGGATGTACACTCCGCGCTGAAGCGGAACACCCTCGGCAGACGCAGAATTTTCAATTACCGTGCGCAGGCGGCGGATGTAAACCTCGCTCATATCGGGAAAACGCGTTCCCAGCTCGTCAAGGTTAGCGCCGATAAGCGGCGACGGAACAAGCGAGCAGATATGGTCGCAGATCAGCATAAAATCGCCCGCGTGGAACGACGGATTGATCCCTCCCGCCGCGTTCGTCAGAAACAGCGTTTTCGCACCCATAAGGTGCATAAGCCGCGTCGGGAGCACAACGTCCTGAACGGAATATCCCTCGTAATAATGCACTCTTCCTTGCATAGCAACAATCGGCACTCCGCCCGAGTACCCGAACACGAACTGCCCCTTATGCCCGGCGACGGTGCTTTTCGGAAAGCCCTCGATCTCGCTGTACGGCAGCGTTTCCTTAACGTCCATAGTATCGCAGAAATCGCCCAGACCGCTTCCCAGAATAAGCGCCAGCTCGGGCTTGAACGCGATCTTCTCCGCGACCGCTTCGTGACATTTTTTCAGCTTTTCGTAAACTTCGTTCATAACATATAAACCTCCGTATTTTTATTTTTTCGCAATAAAGAAAAACCTGGGAAATCTGAAAATTATCTCGCCGTTTTTCTGCTTCGGGTATTCCTTTTCCAGCTCTGCAGAGATATCCGCGATAAACTCCGCGCCGTCCTCATCGGAGAGCGCCGCAAGATACGTCCTTAGCCCCGTCGAGCGGTACCACTCGATAATGCTTTCGATACTCGGCATACGGTGACAATAGGTCGTCTGCCATATCTCAAAGTCATCGGTCATTCCGCTTAAAATATCGAAATATTCCGACTGCGTGAGCGTGCCGAATATCCGCTTTTCGGAGAAACGGGCGCTCCATTTTCCGCTCTCGGAGATACGCCCGATTATCTTGTGGATCGGCTCGTCGTAGTTCATCGGTATCTGCACCGCGAGCGCTCCGCCCTTTCTCAACAGCCCGAACAGCTTCGGCAGCAGCTCCGCGTGATTTGGCAGCCATTGCAGACACGCGTTTGAGAAAACCACGTCGAATTTGCCGCGCATTTCCGAAAGATCGCCCATAATGTCCATTATCACAAAATCGAGATCGGGATTGTCCGCCCGCGCCTTTTCGATCATATTCGCGCTGTTGTCCGCGCCGATAATGTACGCGTCCGGAAAACGGTTTTTCAGCACGCGCGTTGAATTTCCCGGACCGCACCCAAGATCAATTATCTCCGGCGGTTTTCCGCTCAACCGCGCCGCCAGATCGATAGCGGGCTGAGTGCGCTGCGCCTTGAATTTCAGATACTGTTCGCTGTTCCAGTCAGCCATTTCCGACAACTCCTTTCAAATATTTCAAAAGTTCTTCAATATCGCCGCGCTCAAACGGCAAAGTCAGCATCGCGCCGTTGTAATTGGTGTCCTTGAGCCGCAGCGCGATAAGCAGTTCCGCCCACACGTCAAGCTCGTCTTCGCCGAGCGTTGACCTCGGATACAGCTCGAATGTCAGATCTGGCTCGATAAAGCCTATCTGCATCTGCTTTGTCAGCCCGCCGTCCAGCAGCTTTTCAAGTCCGCTAAGCAGCGACAAAGCCTCCCGTGACATCAGCATTTCATCATCAATGACCGAATAATCTATATAATCCCCGACCTTGACATTCAGGTCGACCTTGCACCAATTATCCCAATCGTCACGCTCGCGCGGAGTGCGGTAATTGCGTATTTCAAGCGAAAACTCCATTTCTTTCCAATTCAATTTCAAGCCCATAATTCCACCTAAATTTCCGCAAGCGTGACGTCGCCCTCGTGATAAAACTCAATTATCCTCGAATAATTTTCGTCCAATATCCAAGTGTCAAATGCGGGCGCGAGAACGTCGTCAAGGCAGCCAAGCACTTGCTTGAAGCGGCATTTTATCACGGGAAGCTCGGCGTCGTTGTAAATGATGTAACAAGCGAAATCGGGCAGCGCCGCAAGCTCGGAAAGCGACATTCCGCGCGAGCGTTTGTACCGCCTGAAATCCAGCCGCCCGTAATCCGTCAGCCGCAGATTCGCCAGCGCCATTTTCTCCTCGTACACCTTTGCTATTTTATAGCTTCCGAGCGCGGCAAGGCACTCATCAAATAACGTCATTTCTCCCTCGCTTTCAGTGTCACGGTGAATTCCGTGCCCTTTCCAGGCTTCGAGCTTACCGCGATATCTCCTCCGCAAAGCTCGACTATCCTTTTAACAAGCGGCAGTCCCAAGCCGTTTCCCTTTGTAGCGTGCGAGCTGTCCGCCTGATAGAACTTCTCGAAAATATGCGGCAGCGCGTCCTCGGCGATACCGCAGCCGCTGTCAGCGATAACGACCGTGACCGTGCCGTCTTGCCGCTTGCAGGACGCGCGTATCGTTCCGCCCTCGGGCGTGAACTTCACCGCGTTGTCGAACAGATTGTTCCAGACGTGCGCCAGAAGCTGCTCGTTCCAATAAAACCGGACGTCGTCCAGACCCTCCATATCTATCTCGATATTTTTAGCCGACCACTGCGGCTCTAAACGTATCATGCAGCCGCGAAGCTGCTCGTCCAGCGAAAAGTCCGTTTTTTCGGTAACTATGTCCTTATTTTCAAGGTTCGTCATAAGCAGCGTGTTCTGCGACAATACCGACAGATACTCTGTTTCGTCGAGAATTATTTTCGAGAATTCGCGCTCCTGTTCGGGGGTAAGTCCGCCCTCGTAAAGCTGCCGCGCAAAGCCGCGTATCGACACCAGCGGCGTTTTGAATTCATGCGAAAAGGACGAGATAAAATCCTTTCGGAAAAGCTCGGTATTGCGAAGCTCCTCGGTCATTTCGTTAAAGTCGCGGATAAGCTCCCGAAGCTCGCGGACGGTGTGCTTTTCTATCCAGCCTATTTCCAGACGAGCCGTGTAATCGCCTCCCGCGACCCGCTTTGTCGCCTTGATAAGCTCCGAAAGCGGCTTCAGCACCGTGTTGCCGATAACAAACGACAGCAGCGTGCCTATGATAATACTCGCGACAGCCGACGCAATGACCTGCGTGGTATCGTTCGTGCCGCCCGTGACAAACCCGATAACGATAGCCGCCGTGAACGTCAGGATATCCGCCGCCAGACTTATCAGCAGCGTAAGGATAGTCAGCTTCATTCCGAGCCTGTTCACAACGCCGAACAGGTGATTTTTATCCAGTTTTATCTTATTTCTCACCCGTGAAATAACCTCCCGCTGTCGGCGATTTTTCTGTCGTAAAATTCTTCGTCAATATCTTTAAGTACTCCGAGCGAATATTCGCCGAACGAACCCCGCGTTTCGCGCATAGCAATAAGGTCTGCACGCTGCTTTACAAGCTCAAACACCAAGTCCTCCGCGCTCGAAAAAACATATTTCGCGCACTCGGACCTGTACTGCGTAATATTCCGCATAAAGAACCTCTTCCCGAAGCAGTACAGATATGTTCCGCAGCAGGTTATTTTTCCCGTGAAAAACACGTCCGCACCGATAATTTCCGCGATCGGGATTTTGCTGTATTTAAGCCGTTCATAAACAAAATCCTTTAATTGCAGCGTTTTGCTTATGCTGTACATAAATCCTCCGTCCGTCAGACCGACGCCCAATACAGATCGTTAAGCGAGAAGCACAGCGGGTTTACGATATGATCCTCCGCGCACCACCGCAGCAGCTTCTTTTCAAGAATAACGTCAATATCGAACGACCACCCGTTCGCGTCAAAGCTGCCGCACCTTATCACTTCCACGCCGTCCACATCTATATCCGCCGAGGTGAACAGAATTTTCAGCCCGCTGTGCAGCATAGCCGCACGTCCGTCGTCATTGTAAAAGCGAACCCAATCCTCGCCCGCGCCCTCGTCGTGATCGACAGTGCAGCCGGGCAGCAGCGCGGCGATCTCCTTTTTCTTCGCCGAAAGCTCCTCACGCGAAAAAATTCCCCGTTCAGACGCACGGATAAAGCTCTCCGTCAGGTCGGTCGATTTTCTGACGATATAACAAACGTTGCCGTAAATTCTGCACTCCCCGATAAGCGCAAACAGCTCCACCGACGATATCACGCCGCAGACGTCGCCGCGCTCCTCTCCCTGATACCGCGGGAGAAGTATCATTGTTTTTTTCGGCGACAATTCGAGAACCGCATCCGCGATTTCCTTGAAATCGCAAAGTATCTCATCGGATCTGAAAAACAGCGGATAACGATCCTGATACTCAATCATACGCCAAGGCAGATTTGCTCCCAATTCAAACTCGAAATCGCACAGATCAAACGCCCCGAGAATACGCTCCGAGCCGATCTTCACCAGGTCGAACCATGCGCCCTTTATCTGCCCGACAAACGGATAACGCTCGTTCATTGCCTCGCCGAAGCCGTTTACCCTTTCCGCCCGTATGCAGCCGCGCTCGATATCCGAACGCGAATCCGCACCGACCGCCAGAAGCATTAAATTGTACGACATAATTCCTCCAAGCTGAGACAGTTCAGATTGTTGCCCGAGTATGCAACAATGTGCGGAAACTCCTTTGCGTAAAACTTAAAGATGATCAATCCGTTGTCAAATACCACGGGACACTCGCGCACCTTTTCCACACGAAACACAAGCCCGTCGGGGAAATAACAGCATTGCGGAGCGTTCGCGCGCGTTATCACAATGGGGCTGTCATACGGCGCTTCGGCAAGCATTTTCCGAAAACCGCCGTCAACGGAAACGTCAAGCGTCACGTCCTCGATATATTTCCGATACAGCCGCTTTTTCCGCAAGAGAACCTTTCTTTTCATAAATTTACCTTATTTTCCGAAATTCTTCTCCACACCGTAAACAGCATCCAATCTTTTGCGTCGGGAGCATCGCCGTATTCTTCATACATTTTTTCCAAGACTGTCCGCGCCTTTTGATAGCCGTCTATCAGCCCCCACCTATTCAGATCATCCTTTGTGAACGCTCTGTCGTAACCGAAGCCGCAGTTTGTAAGCGCACTTATCTCACTTTCGTCCGCGATCTCAAAGCCGCAGAACGTGAAACCCTCGATCACGCGTTCACCGATATCCGGCTCGTCGATATCATTACCGTTTTTATCGAGCATACAGTACTCACACAGTATCTGTTGATCTTCCGTCAGCGGATAATCACGCGCCAATTCCTCGCTCATGATCTCTGTCGGCTCGGTAAGCGTTACGACTTCCTCAAAAACTGCGTAATCATCACAATCCGGCGTATCGGGGAAACGTCTGTCACACAGAAAAAACTGCGGATTATTCCCCATATCGAGCGTTATGCGGTATTCACCCGATTCATCGGGAAGATAAACGAAATTCCAAACGCGCATAGCCCCTCCGTCAGTCGTTCCTTACAGCCTTATACCCCAGACCCCGCACGGTAACTATCGAGAAATCGGGGTTATCCTTGAACCTCTCGCGCAGACGGTTTATGTGCACATCGACGGTGCGCGCCTCGCTGTCCGAATCCATGCTCCAGAACTCCTCCATTAAATTCTGCCGCGTAAAGGTCTTTCCCGGGAACGACAGCAGCTTGAAGAGTATCTGAAACTCCTTTCGCGGAAGCACCGTCGCCGTGCCGCCGCGTATTACCGAAAACGAATCGTAGACAAGCTCCGTACCGCCGACAACGATCTTTTGTTCCTCGCTTATTTTGCTGCGGCGGAGCAGCGCCTTGATCCGCAGAAGCATTTCGATCTCGTCCACAGGCTTTACCATAAAGTCGTCCGTGCCGAGCAGGAACGACTTGCGCACGTCCTCGGCGGAATCCCTCGCGGTGATTATCAGCACGGGAACGCTGCTGCCGCCGTCGCGAAGCGCTTTCAGGCAGCCGTAGCCGTCAAGCACGGGCATCATCACGTCCAGTATCACGAGATCGATATGCTGACGGTCAAGCACGGCAAGAGCCTCCTCGCCGTTCGCGGCGGTAAACGGACGATAGCCGTTCTTTTCGAGCGTATATTCGTACAACCGCCGTATGTTCGGCTGATCGTCAACTATCAGAATATTGAACATGAACTCACCTCTCAGTCCCTTGGGGAATAACGGTACGCCATTTCCGTGACGAATTCGGAAAAGCCCTCGCGCGGACGGAAAATTTTTTCTCTAGCCGTAATAAGATTCTCTGCTATCTCGCCCGTATATATCGCGATATCGGCGGCGTTAAGCATATCCACGTCCATAAGGCTGTCGCCCGCGCAGAAAATATTCTCCCGCGCTATGCCGAGCTGCTCCGCAAGACGAATCACCGCGTCGCCCTTGTTGAGCCGCTTTGGGATAACGTACACCTTTTCCCCCGTCGCATAACACTCGCAGCACTCGCCCACACCGAGCCGCGCTAACGTTAAATTCGGATTCGCGCTCTTTGTGAACAGGAAAAAACCGTCCACGAAACGCACCTCGAACCGCCTGTCTGGGTCGCGCTCGAGTATCGTCCGAAACCTTGTCATTTCCTCCAGAGCCTCCGCGAGTATCTCCGCCGAGCGCTCCAGCCACGGACCGTCCTTTTCGCCGTTTATAAGCAGCGTGCTGCCGTTGTCGCAGAGCGCGTATTCGGGCGCGAAACCCTCAGGAAACTCAATTCGCCGATACTGCTCCACGCTGCGCGTTGTGACGGGGATAATATTCCGTATTTTCGGCAGAAGCTCGGCCTGCCTTGCCGTAATACAAGAAATCTCCGCGCCGTCCTTATGTTCTATAACAATATCTCCGACCTTTTTGCGATTCGCCGAAAAAATGAGCGTCCCGTCAAGGTCGGAGAATAGAACGTTAAACTTCCCAGCTTCCAAGGTACTTTTCCTGCTCGGGAGTGAGCCTGTCGATTTCGAAGCCCCACGCGTTCAGTTTGCGCTCGGCAACCTTGCGGTCGATCTCCTTGGGAACGTTGACAGTCATATGCTCGCCGCCGCAGAGCTTGTCCTTATTTTTCGCGAGGTACTCAGCCGAAAGCGCCTGTATCGCGAAGCTCATATCCATTATTTCCGCGGGGTGACCGTCGCCCGCCGCGAGATTGACAAGTCTGCCCTCCGCGATAACAAACACGGTTTTCCCGTTCTTTAACTTGTAGCCCATAATGTTGTTGCGCGCAACGTAGCTGTCCACCGCGATCTCACGCAGCTTCGCCATATTCACCTCGACGTCGAAGTGTCCCGCGTTGCAGCAGATAGCGCCGTCCTGCATATTCATGAACGCTTCCTCGCCGATAACGTCCGCGCAGCCCGTAACGGTAACAAAGAAATCGCCGATCTTCGCCGCCTCGCGCATGGGCATTACCTTAAAGCCGTCCATGACAGCCTCCATAGCCTTTATCGGGTCAATCTCGGTAACAATGACCTTTGCTCCCAGACCCTTGGCGCGCATAGCGACGCCCTTGCCGCACCAGCCATAGCCAGCGACAACAACGTTCTTTCCCGCGACGATAAGATTTGTGGTGCGGTTTATGCCGTCCCACACGGACTGACCCGTGCCGTAGCGGTTGTCGAACAGGTGCTTGCAGTCCGCGTCGTTGACGAGAACCATCGGGAATTTCAGCGCCTTTGCCTTGTCCATAGCCAGCAGACGGATAATTCCCGTAGTGGTCTCCTCGCAGCCGCCGATAACGTTCGGGATAAGGTCGGTGCGCTCATTGTGAATAAGGTTTACAAGATCGCCGCCGTCGTCGATGATGATATTCGGACCGCAGTCAATGACCTTTGAAATGTGGCGGTGGTATTCCTCCTCGTTGGAATTATACCACGCGAATACGTTAAGTCCGTCGTGAACCAGCGCCGCCGCCACGTCGTCCTGAGTCGACAGCGGATTGCTGCCCGTGACGTACATCTCCGCGCCGCCCGCTGCCAGCACCTTGCACAGATACGCGGTCTTAGCCTCCAGATGAACCGACAGCGCGACCTTCAAGCCCTTAAACGGCTGCTCCGCCGCGAACTCCTTTTCGATACCGTTGAGCAGCGGCATATTGCGCTTGACCCACTCGATCTTGCGTGCTCCGCTTTCCCATAAATTAACGTCTCTTATCTCGCTCATAATTTTATTCTCCTCTGTTTTATCTTGATCCGTTCCCGTCAAAAGAAGGAGCGAATTTTTACAAAATTCTGTTCAATATACCGCACGCTACGGTAAGTTCGTCCTTTCCGTCCGCGTTCTTGATGTGCAGTACGATAGGTTTTCCCGCTATCTGCGTTGAGGTAGCCTGATCGAGATATATCTGCATTGACGCCCTTCCGTTCCTGTCGGAATACACATCCGGCAAGGGCAGCAGCTTTTCGCGGGGAGATTCGCAAAGCAACCCCTCATGAACATGAAACCCGAACTCGTTATTTTCCGGCAGATTTTCAAAATCCGCCTGCAAATAAATACCCTTGTTGAAAAAATAAACATACGCCTCGCCCCTGATATCGGGATATTCCGATCCGCCTAATATCTCGGCTTTGAGCACGGGGCGCTCACCGCTCATAAAAGAAAAAGCCTGAACATTGCTGTTATTTTCCATTATAACACACCTCACTTTAAGAGATGTATATGTGCCGGCAACTTGTACTTATTACTTGCGTATAAACAAAATTCCAAGCGTATCCTCGCCGCAGTGACAAGCGACCGTGCAGCCCGCGTCCGTCACAGCGATCTCCTTGAAATCCTTGTACTTCTTGATTTCCTCCGCAGCGAGCGCGGTATTTTCCGCCGCCGTCGTATGGGTGATGAAAATAAGCTCGTCGTCGACCTCAACGTCGGTCAGCCTGTCCTTGACGTAATCCTTTATCGTCTTTTCAATGCTGCCGCGGTACTTCTTGATGACCTTCATCTTGCCGTCAAGCACTGCGATACACGGCTTCAGCTTCAGCAGATTAGCTCCGAGCGCCGCTATAGACGAGCAGCGCCCTCCCTTGTGAAGATACTCAACATTCGCCACAAAGAATGTCGCATCCACTTTAGGTATGATATCGCCGAGCCTCTCCACTATCTCGTCCGCGGAAAGCCCCTGTGCCGCCAGCTTCGCCGCCGATACCGCCACTAAGCCCTCGCCCGTGGACAAATTCCGTGAATCGACTACGCGCACATTCGGGAAATCCTGCGCGGCGATATTCGCGTTCTGATAACACGCCGAAAAGTCGGACGATATCGTGATGATTATCAGCTCGTCATAGCCCGCAAGCTGCTCACGGAAGAAGTTCACAAAATCCTCGACGCTCACCGCCGAGGTCTTGCACAAATTTCCCGTGCTCCGATAGTAAGCGAAAACGTCCTTTTGACCGATCTCCAGACCGTCCTTTAACGTTTCGTCGCCCTTGTTGACATACAGCGGCACTACGCCGATATCATACCGCCTTTTAAGCTCTGCGGACAGATCGCAAACGCTGTCCGCACAGATTTTCACCTTGCCCATAAACACTCCTTATCTAAGAAGCCCGTAATTTCGGAGATCCCCGATCCCTGCGCAGATTCGCCCGAAAACGGCTCTTCACTTCGTTCGCCTTTGCTCCGCTGCAATATCTCATTAAACTTGCTCTGCTCTCACGACCACTACCCTACACCTGAGCCGCCAGCGAATCAAGCACACGCTCCAGTTCTTCCTCCAGCGCACTGTAAAATAACGTGAACAGTATATCGCAGCTGCCGAGCAAAAACAAATTCTTGTTGTTGACCGTAGCAAGCGCGGGCACGTAGCCGTAAATATACCCCTTGAACCACTCCGCGTCGTAAGCGGGAACGGGCTTGCCAAGCTTCACCATGCGGCGGATCTCCTCAAAGTCGTCCGCGACAGCGTTCTCGTAATTTCCCGCGCCCTTTGCGATGACCATATCGTATACCGTCTTGATCTGCTTATCGTTAAGCGCTCCTCCCTTGGTCTTAACATTCTTAAGCTCGGGCAGCCTTACCGCGAATGAGTACACCATAAGCGACAGCACACGCTCGTACTCGGGCGAGTTCATCTCCTTGCAGCGCTCCTTGTCGAGCTTCAGACCCGTGTTGTACAAGCAGGTCGTGTCGGTGATATTTTTCAGCGCGATCTTGAAAATATCCTTGACGTTGATATTGTAAAAATCCTTGTCCGCGATCATGTAAATATACTTCACCGCGTTAAACAAGGAAACGCCCGCCTTGACGACAGTATCGGATATCATAGTGTAGGCAGTGCGCTCACTGATAAATTCCATTTTTTCCCTCCGTAATTTTATTTTCCGAAAAATACATTCCATTACTATTATACAATTATTTATTAAATTTTTCAAGAGTTTTTTACATCTTTAAACATATTTTACCAAAATTGCACGAAAAAATTTACTTCATCCATTATTAGCAATTATAATTATTACACACTTAAGCGATCGTTGAGTAATAATCAAAAATAATCCGCACAAAAAGAAAAAAATTTGGCGCTTAAACAAAAATCCTCTTGATTTTCAAAGCAAAATGATGTATAATAGTGGCAAAAGGGACGGGACGTCATCACGAGTTAAAGGCTGACTTGTTTGATAAATGAAAAATTCGATTCCGCCCGGGAGAGTACAGTAATGGATATAGAACAGCTTTCATTGATGAAATTGGTTGACAGCGGGTCGCTTCAGTCGTTTCAGGATTCTTTTTCGGCAGCAACGGGAATGGCGATAGCGGCTATAGACAAAGGCGGTTCCCCCGCCGGAGCTCACTGGTGCGGCGAAACGGACTTTTGCAGAAACTGTATGAAGAAGTCCTCCGACGGCGCGGACCGCTGTAAAAAATATGCCATGAAGTGCATTGAAGAGGCGGCAATGTCTACCCGCCCCGTTGTGAACGTATGCCCCGCGGGCGTTACGGAATTTGCCGTGCCCGTTATTGTCAAGGGTGTACATATGGGAACGCTGCTGGGCGGTCAGGTCACGGTAGAGAAGCCCGTTGAGGGTAAGCTGACAAAGCTCGCACGCGATCTGAAAATCGACCCGGCGGATTTCATTGCGGGTATCAGGAAACTTGAACATGTGTCCAACGACCGCGTTGAATCGGCGGCACATCTGCTTATGGATATGGTGACGTCGCTCGCGGAGCAGGGCTATGAACATCTGGCGTCCGCGGAGCGCGGTCAGCAGGCGCGCGACAGCTTTTCCGGCGGTCAGGGCGCGGATTACGCGGTAAAGCAGAAAATAGACACCACCGTTGACTTTGTGAAAAAAGTCGAACACGGGTGCGGCAAGATAAAGGACGCGGTTGCGGATTCCGCGAGAGCGGTCGAAAACACCGACAGCATTGTAAAAACTATCGAAAACGCTTCCACACAGCTTACGCTGATAGGCTTCAACGCTTCTATCGAGGCGAAAAGAGCGGGCGCTGCCGGACAGGGCTTCAACGTAATAGCGCAGGAGGTTCGCACACTCGCCGACAAGAACTCCAAACAGGCCGTCGAGATCGAGCATACGCTCAACAGTATTAAAAAGACCATGATCGGCATAAACACCCAGATTCGCGGACTGTACACCGACATTGAAAAGATCGTTGACTCGATAAACGATCTGTCCTGTGTTATAGTGGAAACAAGCGCCAAATCCGAGGAAGAGGATACATAAAGCACAAAACCGCCCCCTATAGGGGCGGTTTTCGGTTAGCCTTTTGGCTTGACCTCGTTGGCAAGCGGCTTTCCCTGCAAGTAATCGTCAAAGTTCTGCAGCGTGACCTCGGCGATATTCCGCAGCGCTTCCTCGGTCAGAAACGCCTGGTGGGAGGTTACAAGCACATTCGGACGGGAAACGAGCAGCGAGATCACCTCGTCGGTGACGATCTTGTCCGAATTGTCCTCGAAAAACAGCCCGCTTTCCTCCTCGTAAACGTCCAGCGCCGCGCCGCCGATACGCTTCTCGTTCAGCGCGGAGAGCAGCGCTTCGGAATCGATAAGCTGCCCGCGAGAGGTATTTACAATAAGCACGCTTTTCTTCATTAACGCGATAGCGCTTTCGTCGATAATATACCGCGTTTCACGCGTAAGCGGGCAATGCAGCGAGATAATATCGGAGCGTTTGAAAAGCTCATCCTTTTCGACATACTCAATGCCCGGATTCTCGGACGGGTGAGGGTCGTAGGCGATGACCTCCATACCGAAGCCCTTGCAGATGTCGATAAACACTCTGCCTATTCTGCCCGTACCGATAACTCCGGCGGTCTTTCCGTGCAGGTCGAAGCCCGTAAGCCCCACAAGACTGAAATTGAAGTCGCGCGTTCGTATATAGGCGCGCGGTATTTTTCGGTTGAGCGCAAGGATCATTCCCATTGTATGCTCGGCGACGGCGTATGGCGAATACGCAGGCACACGGAGTATTTTCAGCTTGTCCTTGACGGCGTTCAGGGCGATATTGTTATAGCCCGCGCAGCGCATTAAGATAACCTCGACCTTAAGCTCGACAAGGCGCTCTATGGTTTTGGCGCTTATAACGTCGTTCACGAACGCGCAGACAGCGCGGCATCCCTCCGCAAGCCCGGCGCTCTCGGGTCGCAGTCTGCCCTCGAAGTAGCGTATTTCGTAGTCCTTGTTTATCTTGTCGAACCATTCCTTATCGTATGGCTTGGCGTCAAAAAATGCTATCTTTTCCATTAAATCATCACCTCAAAAAAATATTTTCCGTGATATTTTGCGCCGAAAAATCGTCTTTATGCTTGACAAACGGCGGTTTTGGACTTATAATTGTAATAGCGCATTAAGAACGAGGTGAGGGAATGAACGTTACCGTTGTGGGAATGGGATATGTCGGACTGGCGAACGCTGTGCTGCTCGCGCGGAAAAATCACGTTGCGGCGCTGGACAAGCTGCCCGAAAAGCTCGAGCTGATACGCGGAGGAAAATCACCCGTTGCAGACGAGTATATCGAGCATTTTCTCGCGGAGGAAAACCTTGATCTTATCGCGACCGCCGACCCCGAAGCCGCCTATAAGAACGCGGAGCTGATAATAGTCGCCGTGCCGACCGACTATGACGACAGGACGAATTCATTTGACACGTGCGTTGTCGATTCGGTAATCGGAGAAATTCTCGGCATGAATGATTCGGCAGTTATCGTTATAAAATCTACCGTTCCCGTGGGATATACCATGGCGGCGCGCCGGAGGTTCGGGTGTGAACGGATAATTTTCTCGCCCGAGTTTCTGCGCGAGGGAAAAGCGCTGTACGATAACCTTTACCCGTCGCGGATAATCGTGGGAGCGCCGGACGACGCGTTTTCGCGAAAGGCGGCGGAACGATTCGCGGCTATGCTTGCCGACTGCTCGGAGAAAAAGGATGTTCCCGTGCTTATCACAAGTCCCGACGAAGCCGAGGCGGTCAAGCTGTTCTCGAACACCTACCTCGCAATGCGCGTGGCGTTCTTCAACGAGCTTGACACGTACGCAGAGCTTAAAGGGCTGAACTCCGCCGCGCTCATTCGGGGAGTGTGTCTTGACCCGCGTATAGGCGAGCATTACAACAACCCGTCCTTCGGGTACGGCGGCTACTGTCTGCCAAAGGATTCGCGGCAGCTTCTCGCCAATTTTGCGGACGTTCCCAACGACATAATAACCGCCGTTGTCGCCGCAAACAATACCCGAAAGAAGTACATAGCCGAACGAATTGCGGCGCTAAAGCCGAACGTCATCGGGGTGTACCGATTGGCAATGAAAAGCGGCTCGGACAACTTCCGCCAAAGCTCGGTGCTCGGGATAATCGAGCTTCTTAAGGAGCGCGGCATTGAGGTGCGTATTTACGAGCCGACATTATCGGAAAATGAATTCCAAGGCTGCAAGGTGCTTAACGAGCTTGCGGAGTTTAAGGCAGACTGCGATATTATTTTAGCGAACAGAATGAGCGCGGAGCTTTCCGACGTTAAGGAAAAAGTATACACGCGCGATATATTTTACAGAGATTAGAAAAAGAAAGGCGACAAATGAAAAGAATAGCGACGATTCAGGACTTCTCCTGCGTGGGAAAGTGCAGCCTTACCGTGGCGCTGCCGATAATTTCCGCAATGGGGATAGAGTGCTGCGGAATACCGACTGCCGTGCTCTCAAATCACACGGGCTTCCCGAGCTTTTATTCGCACGACCTGACCGGCGATATCCCGAGAATATCCGAGCAGCTTAACACGCATAAAATAACGTTTGACGCGATCTCGACGGGATACATAGCGTCTATCGGGCAGATGGCTCTGATCGAGGATTTTATCCGAGAATTCCGCCGCGCCGATACGCTGATCTTCATCGACCCCGTAATGGGAGATTACGGCAGACTATACTCGCAGATCACCGAGGAATACGCAGAGAAAATGCGGGGTCTGTGCGCTCACGCGGACGTTATCACGCCCAATCTCACCGAAGCGTTCATGCTGCTCGGCGAGGAATACAACGCTCATGCCGACCGCGAAATTATCCGCGAAATGCTGAAGCGCCTTGTCGGTCTTGGCGCGAAAAACGCGGTCATAACAGGCGTTCAGCTCGGCAATGAAATGGTGTGTACGGGCTTTGACGGTAAGGAATTCCACGAGCGGAGAAATATTATGTACGACGTTTCGTGCAGCGGCACGGGCGACCTTTTTTCGTCGGTAATGCTCGGCGCAATGGTGAATGGTCAAGGCTTCGCGGAGGCTCTTGACCTCGCCGTGAAGATATCCGGAGAAGCCGCGCGGCTCACATCGCTCGACCCCGACCGCCCTTTCTACGGCGTAAATTTCGAGCAGACGATACCATACCTTATCGGACAATTGGAGAAGCAAAATGGAAAACACGGACAATAAACGGCGCGGCAAAGCCATTCTGCTGATAATGCTCTCAGCGCTCTGCTTTGCTGTGATGAATATGTTCGTGTCGCTTTCGGGCGACGTTCCCGTGGTGCAGAAAACGTTCTTCCGAAACCTTTTCGCAATGCTTATCGCGAGCGTTACCATGATAAAAAACCGTCACTACATAATCCCGAAAAAGGGCGAACGCGCGGGGATTTTCCTGCGCTCGGCGTTCGGGCTTGCGGGAATGTTCGGGAACTTTTACGCGCTCTCACGGCTGGCAGTCGCGGACGCCTCGCTGCTCAACAAAATGTCGCCGTTTTTCGCGATAATCTTCTCGGCAATTCTGCTTAAGGAGCGCCCGGATAAGGTGCAGATCATCTGCATTTTAACCGCGTTTTTCGGGGCTATGTTCGTGCTGAAGCCGAGCTTTCGGAACGCCGATCTGCTGCCGTCCTGCGCGGGATTTCTCGGCGGAGCGTGCGCGGGGCTTGCGTACACGTTCGTGAGAAAGCTCACGGGCAGCGGCACTAAGGGGTATTACATAGTTTTCTTTTTCAGTGCGTTCTCGACGGTTTGTACGCTGCCCGCGCTGCTTTTCGGGTATTCGCCCATGACCTTGGGGCAGTTCCTTTGTCTGCTCGGAGCGGGCGCTGCCGCGGCGGGAGGGCAGTTCGCGATAACCGCCGCGTATACCTATGCCCCCGCGCGCGAGGTGTCCATTTACGACTACTCGCAGATAATTTTCGCGGGGCTGCTCGGCTTTTTCGTGATGAGCCAGATACCCGATATGTGGAGCATTATCGGATATGTTATAATTATCGGCGCGGCGTTCGCGATGTTTAGGTACAATAACCGAAAAGCAAAATAAAAAACGGCGGTCATACCCGCCGATTTTTTATTCGTTGAGATACGCCGCGAGCTTTCTGTCCGCTTCTGCGATAAACTCGTCAAGCGTGATCTCTCCGCCGCAATAGCGCTCGAAACCGCCGCGGTAGATCTCGGAGGGAACGTCGAAAGTTATCGCCGAGCTTGAATACGCCGCGTACAGGCTCTGCGCGTATTCGCCGTTGTAAAGCGATTTATCGGCGAGCATAAAGCCGTCCGTGTTTTCGCTTAAACGTTTTGAAAGCTGCGAAATAAACTCAAGAGTTTCGTCAAGCCGCTCTGAGAACGGATTCACGCACAGAAACACGCATATCGCGTTCCCCTTTGCGCCGTCCATTACGGGAAGCGGCGCGGCTCTGAGGTCGTCGTTCCCGACAAAATGCGTCTGGGTGCGCCGGTAAAGCACCAGCGTAAACAGAAAGTTATCGTAAATTTTTTGATGCTCTTTGTCCGCCGTTCCCCATTGGTGTTCGAGAAGCGCCTGCTGAAGACTGAGATCGTCGTCGAATACGCCGCCCGAACAGTCGCGTTTTATCAGCTCCGCAACCGTGCGGAATCCGGGAGTATCGAAGCTCGTATGCCCCGAAAGATACTGCGAGAAAAAGCTTTGCACCAGCCTGAACCGCAAACAGCCGCAATACTCCGAGCGTTCGCCCGCGCTCTTTACAACGCCGATAAATCCCTCCCAATCCGTCGGGAACTCGACCGAGGCAGCCGCGCAGTTCTCCGCGTTGTATACAAGAAGCGGCACGTAGATCTCTATCGGCAGCATCCAAATCTCGCCGTCCGACGTTGTGGCGGCGCTTTTTATGTACGGATGACATCTGTCGAGATAATACCGTCCCTGTAATTGAGATCGTAGGCTACTCCCTCGAACAGCTTTACCGCCTTGTTTTCCGAGGGGTCGTATTCGTAAACGTATCCGCTCAGATAAAAGTAGATCTTGCCGCCGCCATAACAGAATACGTTTGGATTGTTGTTCTTATTGTTAAGCGTGCATATTGGCGAATCGTCCTTTTCAAAGCCGCTGAAGGGCTTTATGTCCGCGCTGGGCTCGACATAAAAATCGTTATAATCAAAGTTTTCAAGCCACTTAAACCAGCGATAGACCCCAAACACATAGGAGTCGTCGGAGGAGTCCGTTACCTCGGAAATGCTGTCAGCGGGATGATTCCCCGAAAGCGGCGGAGTGGGAACGCCCTCCGACCTGCTCCTGATATATATGACAAGCGTTCCGACCGCAACCAGCGCGAAGCACGCCGCCGCGAGACAAACCTTTCTCCATACCGACATACCTATCCCCTCCTCGTAAAAGATATCGTTCTCAAAATCCTTTACCGTTTCCTCAACATAACGTTCGTTTATCTCGCCGAACGCGCGGAAAAAGTCCTCCCTCGTCATATTTCAACCCCCCTTTTCTCCAGATATTCCCGCAGCTTTTTGCGCATACGGTTGAGCGTTACAAAAACGCTGCCCTCGCTTATCCCGTAGCACGCGGCGATCTCGGGAACGCTCTTGCAGAGAAAATACCGCGCCGTAAATATTTTCCGCTTTTTCTCGGAATTCTTCGCAAGAAACGCGTTTATCGCCTCGACAAGCTCCCTGTGCTCCGCCTCCTGCTCGACCGAGCACGAATCGGAGACTATGTCGCCTATCTCGTCGAGCAGCAGCTCCGCTTCGCCGCCGCCGCGCTTTTCGGCATGGAGAAGCTTGTATCTGTCCAGTGCGGTGTTGCGCGTAATTCTCCCGAGAAACGCGCACAAGCTCTTCGGACGGCTCGGCGGGATACTGCTCCGAAGCCTGAAATACGCGTCGTTGACGCACTCCTCCACGTCAAGACGGTCGCGCAGAATGTTCGCGGCTATCGCGGTGCAGTAGCCGCCGTATTTGTGCGCGGTCTCTCCGACCGCCCTTTCGTCGCGCTCCCAGTACAGAGCGATTATCTCGCTGTCCTCCATTCGCTCACCCCGCTTTTTATTCTCTACAATTAAAGACGATTTTACAACGCAAAGCCTTACACTTTTTTCAAAAAAATTTGCGTAATTTTTTAAACTACGCAAATTTTTATTAGAGCGGTTTTAACGCGCTCCGGGTCACTTAAGATCGACGATGGTAACGCCGGCTTCGCCCTCGCCGTAAGCGCCGAGCCGAAAACTCTTTACGGGCATTCTGCGCAGCGCGGAATGTACCGCCTCACGCAGCGCTCCCGTTCCCTTGCCGTGGATTATCACGACCTGCGAAAGCCCCGACATTATCGCGCCGTCGATAAAGCGCTCGACCTCCATAACGCCGTCGTCGCCCATATAGCCGCGGATATCCAGCTCCATTCCGCCGCGGCGGTTCATATTTGAGGTGACCGACTTTCTGACCTTTCCGCCCTGCTTCGGCTGCTCCTTTGGCTTTTTCTCGACGAGCCGCAGATTTTTCGCATTGGTCTTTACCCTCATCGAGCCTACCTGCACAAAGCACTCTCCCTTAACGTTCGGCACAGTAAGCAGACTGCCCTCGCGCCCCGTATCGGCGAGCTTGACCGTGTCGCCCTGCCTGAACGGACGCGGCGGCACGTAATTTTCGAACTTCTTCTCAATAACGGGATTCGCCTCGTCCTGCAATTTGTTCAGGCGGTTTCCGACTTTTGATTTCGCGTCGGAAATCCCCTTGCGGAGTTCTTCCCTGTCCTTGACCTTTTTCAGCTCTTCAAGCTCGTTGAGCAGCATATTCGACTGCGTTCTGGTCTGCTCGATTATCGACATCGCGCGCTGACGCGCGTTTTCAAGCTCCTTTTCCTTTTGCGCTTCAAGCTCGGAAAGCTTCTGCTTCAGTTCACTTTCGGTGAGCTTCGCGTTGCGCTCGGAGACCGCCATGCTCTCCCGCAGCTGTTCAAGCTCCTTGCGCGACTGCTCGAGTTGGTCGATGATCTTCTCGAAGCGGCGGTTCTCGGTGCTGACAAGCTCCTCGGCGCGGGAAATTACATAATCGCTCATTCCGAGCTTTTTCGTTATCGCGAACGCGTTGGACTTTCCCGGAACGCCGACGATAAGCCGATATGTGGGCTTTAACGTTTCCACGTCGAACTCGCAGGAAGCGTTCTCCACGCCGTCCGTTTCCAACGCGAACATCTTGACCTCCTGATAATGTGTAGTTGCGAGAACCTTAGCGCGGTAGCTTTTAAGCTGCGTGAGTATCGAAACGGCGAGCGCCGCGCCCTCCACGGGGTCGGTGCCGCTGCCAAGCTCGTCTATCAACACGAGCGAATTTTCGTCCGCCGCGTCGATTATCCTGATGACGTTCGTCATATGCGACGAGAACGTCGACAGGCTCTGCTCGATGCTCTGCTCGTCGCCGATGTCGACGTAGATACGGTCAAAGCAGCCTATCACCGAACCGTCGCCCGTGGGTATCATCAGTCCGCACTGCGCCATTAAAGTCAGCAAGCCCACCGTCTTTATCGCGACGGTCTTGCCGCCCGTGTTCGGTCCCGTGATGATAAGGCAGTCGTACTTATCGCCGATCTCCACGCTTATCGGCACGGCGAGGTCGCGGTCGAGCAAGGGGTGACGCGCGTTGTTCAGAATTACCTTGGACTGCTCCACGATTTTCGGAGTTACCGCTTTCATTCTCGCGCCGAGATTCGCCTTTGCGAAGTACAGCTCCAGTATCTGCGACAGCCGGTAATTCTCCGCGATAGCCGCCGAATTTTCGCCGACCTCCGCGGACATCTCGCGCGTTATCCGCTCTATCTCCGCCTGCTCGCGCGCTTTCAGGACGCGTATCTCGTTGTTCGCCTCGACTACGCTCATCGGCTCGATAAAGAACGTCTGACCCGTCGCCGAGGTATCGTGAACCAGACCGGGAACGTCGTTCTTATGCTCGCTGCGCACCGGCACGACGTACCGCCCGTCGCGCATTGTAACAACCGCGTCCTGCAAATAGGAGCGCGTGTTCTTGTTTTTTATCATGCCGTCAAGCTGCTCGCGGATATTCAAGCCCTGTCGGGTTATGCGCTTGCGTATCGAAGCAAGCTCCGCGCCGGCAGCGTCAGACATCTCCTCCTCGGAGAGAATGCTCTCCGAAATGCGCCGCTCCAGAGCCCTTACGGGAACGAGCCCTCTGAAATACTCCGCGATCGAGCTCTCCATATTCTCGCACTGCGAGAACCAATCGCACAGCGCCGCAGTCTCGCGAAGCACGGCGGCGACGTCCAGCAGCTCGCGGAACGAGAGCATACTTCCCGTTTCCGCGCGTTTGAGCGAGCCCGAAATATCCTTTATTTTACGGAAAGCGGGGGTACCGAATTTCGCGGACAGCGTGAACGCGTCGTCCGTTTTTTTCAGTTCCTCCGTGATCGCCGCAAAGTCCGTGACGGGCTTTAATTTCAGCGCGCTCTCGCGGCAGCCGTCGCTTACCGTCTGCTCCGCGAGAAGCTCCAGTATTTTGTCCAGTTCAAGTTTTTTATAATATTTATTCATATTTTTTACCTCAAATTATTTGTATTTTCCACATGACTTACATTCGCTGTCAAGCCTGCTGTTTATGTAGCCGCAGTTTTTGCAGCACCACTCGTCCGTGCTGCCGATAGGATTTTTCGCTTTGTATATTTTCCACAGCCGAGAATACCTCAGTCTGCCGCCGCCGAGCTGCTCGTTTAAAAAGGAAAGCTGAAACACGGAAAAGAACATCAGCGCGACGCTGAAAAAATTAAACGTCAGTACAAACAGTTTTGAAAACTCGCCCGAACAAAACAACAGCGCCTTTACGGAACCGTCAAATTCAAGAAACACAGCCACGCACGCTGCCAGACCGCACAGCGACAACACTATAAACATTATCGAAAAACCCGTCCCAAAAATATCAAGTATGGTCGTATCTTCCTTTTCGGCGGGAAGAGGATCTTGCGGTATTTGGCTTTGATTATTCTGAATAACCCTGCTTATCCCCGCATTGTTCCAGATACCGCGATAATAATCCGGTTCATATTTAAGCGGTTTACATTCTTCAAAAGCAAGCGTCGATAAAACAGCGGCAAACTTAGGAGTAGTCCGCAACTTCTTATCGACCGAGCTGTCGAACTTCAAGCGTTTAAGCACGTTAAGCGCCGTGGTTTTCTGTCCGCAAGAGCCGCACGTTCCGTCAAAATCATCGTCTAACGGCTCATAACAAAGCGCGCAGTATTTTTTCGCAAGATAGTTTATTACATTGTCTGCCACTAAACCGCACCTCCCGTTATCCGCAAGCCCTTATAGTACTCCAGCGCGGTAAACGTCCGCTCCGTCCGATACAGAAAATAGTCCTCCGTTATCGCCGAAAGCTGCTTTTCCGCCGCGCCGTCAATCGTGAACTTAAAGCACCGCTCCAACGGCGAAAACACCGCGCACCGCATAGCGTAGAGAGTTCCGGGATATAGCAGGATACTGTCGCCGCCGTATTCCGTGTTAAAGCAGTCCTTGCAGAGCAGAATCCCCTTTCGCGGAAGAAAGTACGTTCCGCGCTCGCACTCGTACTGTCCGCAGTTGTCGCACGCGATAAGGTTCGGCGCGAAGCCGAGCATTGCGCTGTAACGCAGCTCGAACGCGCTCTTGACCGCGTTCAGCGACCGCCCGCTCTCCCCCGCGTGAAGCACCTCGTACAGCGCTATCGCGAAAAAACGCACCAGACTGTCGCGCGAATTCTCCGCCTGAACCTGCTCGCTCGGTGTGCAGTACTTCACCGCCTGCGCAAAATACGAGGCAAGCGCGAGCTTTTCTATATCGCTCCCAAGCTCGTGAAACCCGAATTTCGGCTTCGCGGAATTAACGGTATACCGCTGTTTCGTTTTGTTCAGGCAGAATGTCGAGTACGAAAACAGCGCCGCCGACGACAGCAGATTGCTGTTGATTTTTTTTGCCCCGTGAGCCGTAGCCTCGACTACTCCCTGTTCGTCCGTCAATATATCGAGAAAGCAGCTGTTCTCGCCGATCTCGCGCCTGCCTATCACTATGCCGTCGTAAGTTACCAGCAAAAAAGTCACCTCTAAATTTTCTCAATAAACTTCGCCACGCCGTCGTTGTCATTGGTATCGGTGACGAACTCCGCCGCCGATTTCACCTCGTCCAGAGCGTTCCCCATTGCCACGCCCGTGCAGTATTCCAGCATTTCAAGATCGTTGCGGTCGTCGCCGAACGCCAGAATTTCCTTTGGCTGAATTTGCAGTTCACCGCAGATATGCTCCAGCGCGTTACGCTTAGTCGCCTCGATATGCGCGAACCTCCGCCAGATCTCGCCGCGAAACGAGAGCGTTCCGCAGCCGTGAATTTCGGCGGCGATCTTCCGCGCGTCCTCCTCGCGCTCCACCTCTGCCGTTACCTTGTAGGCGGATTGACGGAAATCCGAAAAATCGTCATAAATCACATTATCAACAGCCTCGTACCATGAAAAATCGCAGTCCGGCTTGTAGTTCCAGAAGTAGCCGCGGTCGGTTTCTATGGTTATCTCGCACTTGCTGTCCGACAGCCTGAAGCACCGATTGATAATATGCCGCACGCTCTCGGCGGAAAGCTGCCTGCTGAACAGAACCTCGCCGCCCCGCTCGACCAGCGCTCCGCCGTTCGATATGAGAATATCGGGCTGCACGGCGGCTATGTACTCCCTCATCGCGCCCGCCGAACGTGCCGTCGAAAACGCGATAAGAGCGCCGCCCTCACGTGCCCTCTTCAGCGCTGCGAGATTACCCGCGGATATCTCCTTTTTCGAGTTGAGCAAAGTGCCGTCAAGGTCAAGCACTATCAGTTTATACGCAAGCATAAAAAATCCTTTCGTTACATTCGCGGTACGTTAGTTTATTGTACCACAAATTTCACGAAAGGTCAAGCGTTTATACGGAGGTTTTTTACGAAACGTAAAATCCTCCCCGAAACGGCGGTCGCTTATTCGCAGATAACACGTATAGCGTTTCTGAGCGCCGTCGCAGATTTCGGGGAGCCTGCTTTCAAATTCCTTTTCTGCAGGTTTTCTCACCGTTTCTCTTTTACCCCTTAACTTTATACCACACTTCCCTTACGGAATTGTTTTTTCGACAGTTTGCGGCGCTGTTATGGCAAATAACAGCGCCGTTTATTTTTTGAGCGGCAAGCGCCGGGAATCACTCTTTGCCTACATAGTAATAAAACGCTTCCTTGTAAGTAATGGTTTCATTATCCCAATCGTAGAGACCCGCGTCGGGATCATCGCTGCCGCTTCCCGAGGGCATTCCCTCGGCGGCTCCGATGTGCATGAATTTTCCGCCCAAATGACCGCCGCCAATTTGCTGCACTCCCTTTACAATTCGGTCATAGTGGAATGAGCAAAGCTCGCTGTCCTTAAAAACAAGCCCAAAATCCTCGGACTTGGGAGAGGGATGAGTAAGACTGAATTCCATGTCAAGTTCCGTGGATTTATTGTACTCCGAATCAGGATCTCTGATATCCTCCTGAGTAACGCCGTGTTCTTCAAGCCATGCGTCTTTTTCCTCCCAGAACTTATCCCCCGCGTCCATGTACAGACGGAGTTTTTCAAAAAAGTCGGGATCGGTTTCCTCGGTGAGGACGCGCACAGCCTCCTCGCGCGGCGCGTCTACGTCGTAGATTATCGCGAAATTCTGCTCGTCCATAGGCATGACCGCCCCGAACGAAACCCGGCGGTAACCGTTTCCGTCAACGTAATCGTAATATTCGCCCTCGATCTCCTCGCCGCCCATAAAGAACCTGACCACAGCCCCCTGCATAGCCGCGTTGACCGTAAAGAGCGAAGCCGCCGAGAAAATTATTACCGCAGCCGCGATTATCAGCGGCTTTGCTTTGAATCTGCGTTTTGTCATATTGCTCTCCTCCGTTTCGATAAGCGACCTTACGGCTGCGATATTTTTTCCGATACGCTTTTTTGATGGCTTTATTTCGTCCTCGGGAGGGCAGCTCCTCAAAAATTCGTCAAACATGATCGTAACCCCTTTCGCTCATAAATTTTTTCAGCTTATCTCTGGTGCGGTGAAGATTTGTCCGCACCATGCTTTCGGATATGTTCATCGCGTTCGCGATCTGAGAGGACTTTTCGCCGTAAAGGTAGAAACGCAGAAATATCTCGCGATCCCTCGCTGAAAGCCGATCGATACCCTCATTCAGGCACTCCGTCATAATTGAAAGCTCCGCTTTGTCCTCGACAAGAAAATCGGACGATATCTCAAGCTCCGTGATATCCTCATACGGCGGCGGGAGATTTCTGAAGCGGTTTTTAACGGCGTTTCTCGCGGCTGCCGACAAATACGCCGACAGACCGACCTTTATTTCGAGATTCCGACGGCAGCTCCACAACCTATAAAAAACCTCAACGGAAATTTCGTCGATATCCTCCTCGGAAAGCGCACCGCGCGAGAAATTCCGTGCTACGGTGCAGACGTATCCCGAATATTTCTTCATGATCTTTTCAAGCGCTTTTACATCGCCGCCGCTGAGCGCTTTAAACAGCTTCTCCTCGCTCATCCTAATCTCCCTTAAAATACGCGCATACTTGAAAGGTTTTCCTCTCACTACTATAGACACTGATTTTCCAAAAATGTTACGGACTTTTTTGTTTTTTTTCAAGAAAAAACACGCTTACGGCATCATGTCTGCTGTAAGCGTGTTTGAATATTTCTAAACCGGATCACATCTGCTTGCGGACCTTGATATGAACCTCGCGGAGCTGCTGCTCGGTGACCTCGGTGGGCGCTCCGAGAAGCAGATCCTGCGCGTTGGAGTTGAGCGGGAACGCGATTATCTCGCGTATGCTCTCCTCACCCGTGAGGAGCATTATCATTCTGTCCACGCCCGGCGCCATTCCGGCGTGAGGCGGCGCTCCGAACTTGAACGCGTTATACAGCGCTCCGAACTTGCTTGCAACGTCCTCCTCGGTGTAGCCTGCGATCTCGAACGCCTTTATCATTATGTCCAGATCGTGGTTGCGGACAGCGCCCGACGACAACTCAACTCCGTTGCAGACGATATCATACTGATACGCAAGAATGTCGAGAGGATCCTTATTCATCAGCGCGTCCAGACCGCCCTGCGGCATGGAAAACGGATTATGCGTGAAGATGATCTTCCCGGTTTCCTCGTCAAGCTCGTACATCGGGAAATCAACGATAAAGCACAACTCGAAGCGGCTCTCGTCGATAAGGTTCATACGCTTTGCGACCTCGGTGCGTATCTGCCCCGCGAACTTCGGCGCGTTCTTCGCGGTATCGGCGATAAAGTACAGCACGTCGCCGATCTCCAGCTCACAGCGCTTTGCAAGCTCGTCGCGCTGTTCGTCGTTGAGGAACTTGTCGATAGGACCGTTGTACTTGAACTTTCTGCCGTCCTCGCCCTCCTCGACCTTGAAGTAGCCCAAGCCTTTCATGCCGACCTCGGTAGTCGCGAAGTCCTCCATATTCTTGAAGAAGCTCTTGGACTGACCCGCCATTTTCGGAACGCGTATTCCGCGGACAGTCTTGTTGCAGAACGGCTTGAAATCGCTGTCGACGAACAGGTCGGACAGTTCCTTGATAACAAGCGGGTTGCGCAGATCGGGCTTATCCGTGCCGTAGGTAAGCATTGCCTCCTCATACGGGATTCTGCGGAACGGCGCGGAGCTTACTTTCTTATCGGAGAACTTCGCGAACGTTTCCGAAAGAACCTCCTCGGCAACCGCGAAAACGTCCTCCTGCGTCGCGAACGACATCTCGAAATCAAGCTGATAGAACTCGCCCGGCGAACGGTCGGCGCGCGCGTCCTCGTCGCGGAAACACGGCGCTATCTGGAAATACTTGTCAAATCCCGACACCATGTAGATCTGCTTGAAAATCTGCGGAGCCTGCGGCAGCGCGTAGAACTTTCCGTGATGCTTGCGGCTGGGGATAAGGTAGTCGCGCGCGCCCTCGGGAGAAGATGTGGACAGAATTGGAGTCTGCAGCTCCAGAAAGCCCATTTCGGTCATTTTGTTTCTTAAAAACGAGATCACCTGCGAACGGAAGATAATATTATCATGCATTTTTCTGTTGCGCAAGTCAAGATAGCGGTATTTCAGTCGCAAATCTTCCTTGGTCTTGCGGGATTCGTCCACCTCAAACGGAAGCTGCTCGGACACCTTACCGAGTATACGCACTTCCTCCGCCTCGATCTCGACCGTACCGGTTTCGATCTTGTCGTTGTAGGTGCTCTCGTCGCGCTTCAAGACCGTACCCGCGATCGACACCGCGCACTCCTTGTGGATACCCTCGAGCAGCGCCTCGTTATGGAACACGATCTGAACCTGACCGTAGTGGTCGCGCAGATCGACGAACATAATTCCGCCATGGTCGCGGATATTCTCGACCCAGCCCGCCGCGCGAACCTTTTTCCCGATATCCTTTTCGCTCACCGCGTTGCAGTATTGCGTACGGTATTCATTTTCTCTGAACACAATATTCAACCCTTTCACTAACCTTTACGGTTATTTATTTCAAAATAGTGACAAAATATACAATATTTAGAAGCTCCGATAATTTCGGATTATTGTATTAACAATTTATTATACCACTATTACGGCAAATTGTCAAGTTTTATATTATAAAAATTGAAAATTTTCTCACTCATTCGTCATATATTACGGAAAGCATAAAAAAATATCTTGACAACGGCGGCGAATTCCGTTATAATAGATAATGTATGTGGCGGAAAAATGGAGTATTGTTAATATGACTAAAACCAATAAACCCAAAAAGAAAAAAAGCAACAAATTAAATCTGATAATATGCGGCATAGCGTTCATTGTGATGATCGTTTATCTGCTGTTTGTGGACAAGCTCGAGAACGTGCTGAACGCTCTGCGGAATATCAACCCGATATTTCTCATTGTGTGCATTTTATTTATGGTCGGGTATTGGCTCTGCGAGAGTGCGACTATACACGCGATTTTGAAACCGCTTCACCCCAAGGCGAAATTTTGGCACACATGGCTTGATACCATAATCGGACAGTATTTCAACTGCATAACTCCCTGCGCGTCGGGCGGTCAGCCTATGCAGGCGTATTACTTCGTGCAGTTCGGCGTGCCGCTCGGGGCGGGGCTTACGGCGCTGCTGTCGCGGTTTATCGTCTATCAGTTCGTGCTGACGGTATATTCGGTGTTTACTCTCGCCGTAGGGTTCAATCAGTTTGGCGACGACCTCTCCGCAAAGGGGCTTATGCCGTTCGTACTTATCGGCTTCGTTATCAACACGGCGGTCATCGTGTTCCTGCTGAGCATTGCGCTCTGGAAAAACGGCACGGTCAAGGCGGCGAACGGAATAATCACGCTGCTCACGAAAATGCATATCGTAAAGAATCCCATGCACTGGCGGCTGTACTTCACGCGCGAGGTCAACAAGTTCCACGAGAATTTCAAGTTCCTCAAAAAGAACGTATGGGTGATAGTGAAGTCCTGCTTTTTCACGTTTATTCAGCTCACGCTTTACCTGAGCATTTCCTATGTGCTGTACCGCGGCTTCGGGCTGGAGGGGGAAAGCCTGCTGAAAATAATCTCCTATCAGGCTTATGTGCTGATGATCTCGTCGTTTATTCCGCTGCCCGGAGCTATGGGCGCGGCGGAGCTTGGCTACGCGGGATTTTTTAAGGATATGTTCGGGTCGTATACGGGTGTTTCGACTATGCTGTGGAGAATTTTCACGTTCTATCTGCCGATACTTGTGGGAATGGGCTTTATGCTCACTCTCAAAAACAAGGGCATTGACGAGCCTACCGACCTTGAAATGAAAGAAAATATGTATAATATGGAACAGTCGCTCACAAAAGAGCACGGTAAATCCGAATAACGATAAACGACGGGAGAAATCAAGATGTAGAACGAACCGACTGCCGAAACGATAAAATACAAAGGAAGAACAACAAATGGCTGATTTAAAGCATGAAATCGAAAGGCGAAGAACCTTTGCGATAATCTCTCATCCCGACGCGGGTAAGACTACGCTCACGGAGAAGTTCCTGCTCTACGGCGGAGCTATCTCGCTGGCAGGCGCGGTCAAGGGCAAAAAGAACGCGCGTCACGCGACCTCTGACTGGATGGAAATTGAGAAGCAGCGCGGAATCTCCGTTACCTCGTCGGTTATGCAGTTCAACTACGAGGGCTACTGCATAAACATTCTTGACACGCCGGGACATCAGGACTTCTCAGAAGACACCTACCGCACGCTTATGGCGGCGGATTCAGCGGTAATGGTCATCGACGCGGCAAAGGGCGTCGAGAACCAGACGCGCAAGCTGTTCAAGGTTTGCACACTGCGGAATATCCCGATCTTCACGTTCATCAACAAAATGGACCGCGAGAGCCGCAATCCATTCGATCTATTGGAAGAAATTGAAAACGAGCTTGGAATAAAGACCTATCCCGTCAACTGGCCTATCGGTTCGGGCAAGGAATTCAAGGGCGTTTACGACCGCGAAAACCGTCACATAATCTCGTTTGAGGCGAACAACGGCTCGCGCGAGGTCGCGAAAACCGAGGTCGATCTGAACGACGAAAATCTCGCGGAGCTTATCGGGCAAACCAATTACAACACGCTCCGCGAGGACGTGGAGCTTCTTGACGGCGCTTCGGAGGAATTCGACGCGGAGCTTGTCAACAACGGAAAGCTCTCGCCCGTTTTCTTCGGGTCGGCGCTCACGAATTTCGGTGTTGAGCCGTTCCTCGAGAACTTTCTGAAAATGACGACTCCTCCCCTCCCCCGTACCACCGAGGGCGGTATTGTCGACCCGTTTGACGATAACTTCTCGGCATTCATCTTCAAGATACAGGCGAATATGAACAAAGCGCACCGCGACAGGATCGCGTTTATGCGTATCGTCAGCGGAAAGTTCGACAAGGATATGGAGGTGTTGCACGTTCAGAACAACCGCGTAATGCGCCTGTCGCAGCCGCAGCAGATAATGGCGAATGACCGCGAGGTCATTCAGGAGGCGTATGCGGGCGATATTATGGGCGTATTCGACCCGGGAGTTTTCTCGATCGGCGACACCGTATGCGCGCCCAAGAGCAAGGTAATTTTCGAGGGCATACCGACGTTCGCGCCGGAGCATTTCGCGCGTATCCGACAAAAGGACACGTTAAAGCGCAAGCAGTTCATCAAGGGCACTACGCAGATCGCTCAGGAGGGCGCGATACAGATATTCTCCGAGCCGCAGAGCGGTTTCGAGGAGGTCATTGTAGGCGTTGTCGGAGTGCTGCAATTCGAGGTTCTGGAGTACCGTCTTAAAAACGAGTACAACGTTGACATTATCCGCGAGGACTTATCCTACGAATATATCCGCTGGATAACGAGCGAAAAGCACCTTGAGGGGGGCTTGGACGAGCTTCGCAAGCTGATACTCACCTCGGACACCAAACTCATTCAGGACGTAAAGGGCAACTATCTGCTGATTTTCACGAGCGAATGGAACATCAAATGGGCTCTCGATAAAAACGAGGGTCTGGAGCTCGCGGAATTCAACCGAGACTGACCGCGCGGCGGAATTCCCTTGCTTGCGACAGAATAATTTAAAAATCAAATAAAAAATGCCGAATTCGACGACCGAATTCGGCATATTTTTTGCCCGTTTTGAATTATAATTAAAGTACAAGCGAGGCGGTGGTGAAAATAAATGACGGTCTACATTGACGTTTTGATTATACTGAATTTGTACATAAATTACTTTCTGATAAGGTCAAGCGCGCTCGTTATGCGGCGGAGCGTTTCGTCAAGGCGCTGTCTGCTCGCGGCGGCTGTCGGAGCGGCGGGTTCGCTTGTGATACTGCTGCCCGAACTGCCGTTTTTCATTATTGCTTTGGAAAAGATCGCGCTCGGAGCGCTTATCACGTTCGCGGCGTTCGGCAGGCAGAAGCCTGTTGATTTTGCGGTGTGCGCGCTGTTTTTTCTGCTGGTGAGCTTCGTTTACGCGGGGCTTATGACCGCGCTGTGGACGTTCTGCGCGCCCTACGGAATGGTTTTCGGGAACGGCGTGGCGTACTTCAACATTCCGCTTGCGGCGGTCGCGGCGTTTACGGCGGCGGCTTATTTCGCGGTAAGACTGGTGCGTTATTTCGCCGACCGAAGATTGCGGTGCAATAAAATTTGCAGCGTGAAAATTTCCGCGAACGGCACGGAAATTCAGCTCCGCGGGCTGTGCGATACGGGAAACGGGCTGTGCGACATATTCAGCGGAAAGCCCGTTATTGTCTGCAAATACGAAAAGATAGCCGTTATCGCGCCTAAAAACGCGCTGGATTTTCTGGACGGAAAGCTCGACGAAAGCGGCGGACTGCGCATTATCCCGTGCAGGACGGTCACCTCGGAATCGCTGCTGCCGATATTCGCGGCGGATAAAATCCTAATTGACGGAAAAGCGGCTGACGCGCTTGTGGGAGTGACGAAAAATCCGCTCGGAAGCGATATAGACTGCATTTTTGACCCGAAAATAATTTCAATTTAAATACGGAGGAATGGCTATGCTAAAGAAACTTTTACGTCAGATACGGCTTTCGCTGGACAAATTGTTCGCCAAAAAAGCCGAGAATTACATTCATTACATAAACGGTTCGGAGCAGCTCCCCGCGCCGCTCACCAAGGAAGAGGAAGAAGCCGCGTTCAAGCTCATGGAGACAGACTACGACAAAGCGCGGGATATGCTTATTATCCACAATCTGCGGCTGGTCGTATACATCGCCAAAAAATTCGAGAACACGGGGATATGGCTGGAGGATCTGATCTCAATAGGCACGGTGGGGCTTATCAAGGCTGTGAACACGTTCAGCCCCGACAAAAACATCAAGCTCGCAACCTACGCCTCCCGCTGTATCGAAAACGAAATTCTGATGTATCTGCGGAAGTACTCGCAATACCGATATGACATTTCGATAGACGAGCCGCTGAACGTCGATTGGGACGGCAACGAGCTGCTGCTCTCGGACGTTCTCGGAACGGACAACGACTGCGTTAATTCGCATATCGAGGAGGAGGTCGAAAAGCAGCTTCTCCACGACGCGGTAAATCACCTCGGCGAGCGCGAAAAGAAAATAATGGAAATGCGCTTCGGCTTAAACGGCTGCAAGGAGAAAACGCAAAAGGAGGTCGCCGACGAGATCGGCATTTCCCAAAGCTACATCTCGCGGCTCGAAAAGCGCATTATAAAGCAGCTTCGCGAAGAGCTGGAGAAAGTGTGCAACTAGATTCGGTTTTTGATCTTGTTTAACGCGCCCTTTTCCAATCTTGATACCTGTGCCTGGCTTATTCCAATTTCCTTTGCGACCTCAACTTGCGTTTTTCCACGGAAGAACCGCAGGTTGAGGATCCTTTTTTCCCGCTTCCCGAGCTGGGCGATGGCTTCCTTGAGTGAGATCTCGTTAAGCCAGTTCATATCGTCGTTGTGATCACCGAGCTGATCGAGAACATAGATAGTATCGCCCGACTCCGAGAACACGGGCTCGTACAACGATATAGGCTCGCTTATCGCCTCAAGTGCGATAACAACGTCCTGTCTGGGAACGCCTATTTCCTTGGCAATATCCTCAACGCGCGGCTCGCAGCCCTTTTCGGCTGTGAGCTTTTCCTTTGCCTGCATTGCCTTGTACGCGAGATCGCGCACCGAACGGCTCACGCGCACCGGAGCATTATCGCGCAGATATCGCCTGAGTTCGCCCATAATCATGGGCACAGCATACGTGGAAAATCTTACCGGCTGTGTTATGTCGAAGTTATCTATCGCCTTTATAAGTCCTATGCAGCCCACCTGAAACAGATCGTCCGCACTCTCTCCCCTGCCCATAAAGCGCTGTATAACGCTCAGCACGAGCCGCAGATTTCCGCGTATAAGTTCCTCGCGCGCCTGCATATCGCCCTGCTTTACACGCTTGAGCAGCTCCATTTTTTCCGCTTCCTTGAGCACCTTCAGTTTTGAAGTATTGACCCCGCTTATCTCGACCTTGTTATAATACATAAAATCCGACCTCCGACTTTTACTTGGTACAAGTATTATTGTCGGAAATCGGATTTGATATTCTCCAAAAATTACTCGCGGAAAAATTTCACAAAACGTCAGCCGCCGTAAACCCGCTTTGCGATATCGACGGTTTCCTTTGCGTCCTTGGCGTAGAAATCCGCGCCGATCTTCTCCGCGTACTCGGGCGTAAGCACCGCGCCGCCTACCACTATTTTGCAGTTGATATTATTATCATGCAGCAGCTTTATAGTGCCCTCCATGCTTTTGAGAGTGGTCGTCATAAGCGCGGACAAGCCCACCAGACGAACGTCGTACTTTATCGCCGCGTCCACGACCGCCTGATACTCCACGTCCTTGCCGAGATCGATCACCTCGAAGCCGTAGTTCTCCAGCAGCGTTTTGACGATATTCTTTCCGATATCGTGAACGTCGCCCTTTACCGTCGCCAGAACTACCCGTCCGCGGCTCTCGCTCTCGCCGCCGCGCGCGGAGATCGCTTTCTTCACCACGTCGAACGCCGCCTGAGCCGCTCCCGCCGACTGAATAAGCTGTGGCAGGAAAATTTTGCCCTTTTCAAACTTATCGCCCGCCTCGTCCAGCGCAGGAATAAGCTTCTCGTTGATAAGCTCCATAGGCTCCATACCGTCCGCGAGGAGCTTTTCGGCGGCGGCGGCGCACTCGGCTTTCAAGCCGTTCGCAACCGCGTGAAGTATATCCGCTTCGCCGTTCGCGGAAACAGTTCCCGAAGAGCTTGCCGCCGCGCCTACCGTTTGAGTAACGACCTTTGCGTTCGCGTAATTTTCGATAAAATCCGCGCCGTTTCTGTCATAGCCCGAAAGCAGCCGAAACGCTCTCACCGCGCCTATCATCGCCGCAGAATTCGGGTTCATTATCGGAAGATCAAGTCCGCTGTTCATCGCCATTGTAAGGAACGTCGTGTTCACAAGTTCGCGGTTCGGCAGCCCGAACGAAATGTTGGACACGCCGAGCACGTTCTTCAAGCCCAGCCGCTCACGCACCATACGCATTGCCTTGACCGTTTCCATAACGTTGTCCTGCTCCGCCGAAGCGGTGAGTGTCAGGCAGTCGATATACACGTCGCGCTTGGGGATCCCGTATTCCAGAGCGCGTTTCAGTATCTTCTCCGCGATCTCGAAGCGCTTTTCGGCGGTCTTGGGAATACCGTCCTTGTCGAGCGCCAGACCTATCACCGCCGCTCCGTATTTCTTGACAAGCGGCAGAACGGTTTCCAGCTTTTCATCCTCGCCGTTCACCGAGTTGACGATAGGCTTTCCCGAAACATTCCGCAGAGCCGCTTCGAGAACATCCGTTTCGGTAGTATCAATCTGTAACGGCGCGTCTGTCACGGACTGCACCGCGTCGACAGCCGCCAGCATCATCTCGCGCTCATCAATATCGGGCAGCCCGACGTTGACGTCGAGAATTTCCGCGCCGCCGTCCGTCTGCTCAATAGCCTGCTTCATAATGTAGTCGAGATCGCGCCGCTTAAGCGCCTCCTTGAACAGCTTCTTCCCTGTCGGGTTGATACGCTCGCCGATAACGCGCACAGTATCAACTGTAACTACATTGTTAGCCGAGCAGACCGCCGAGGGTATCCCGGGCGTTTCACGCGAGAATTTTCTCCCGTCAAGACGCTTAGCGACCTCGGAAATAAAATCGGGGTTAGTTCCGCAGCAGCCGCCGAGCAGCTTAACGCCCTTGTCGGCGATCTTCGCCATAATATCCGCGTACTTGGACGGCGTGATGTTATACTCGTTGGTTTTCGGGTCGGGAAGTCCCGCGTTCGGGCGAATAAGCACGGGCACCTCGCTCCATTTCAGCAGTTCGTCAACGATAGGCATAGCCTCGTCCGGTCCGAGTGAGCAGTTCATTCCGATAACGTCCGCGCCCATTCCGCCGAGGGTCAGCGCCATTGACGCGACCGTGCAACCCGTGAAAGTGCGCAGATTCTTCTCGAACGTCATAGTGCATACAACGGGCAGATCGGTATTTTCCTTAGCGGCGAGAAGCGCGGTCTTTATCTCCATAAGATCGGTCATCGTTTCGAGGACGATAAAATCCGCGTCCTTGCCGGCGAGCATTATCTCCTTAAACATATCATAAGCCTCGTCCGCGGGAAGATCACCCGTAGGGCGCAGCATAACGCCGAGCGAACCAACGTCCAAGGCAACAAGCGCGTCCGTTCCGGCACAAGCCTTTCTCGCGATATCAATACCCCTTTGAACCGTTTCGGTAACGGAATACTTGCTGCCGTGCAGCTTGTGACGGTTCGCGCCGAACGTATTCGCGTACACCGCCATAGCGCCCGCGTTGATGTACTTTCTGTGAATTTCCCCGATCAATTCGGGGTTTGTGAAATTCAGCTCCTCGGGGATTCCACCGAGCTTTAAGCCACTCGCTTGGAGCATTGTGCCCATAGCTCCGTCAAGCAGCACGAATTCCTTGTTTTCCAATAATTCCTTAAATGTCATCTTTCCTTGCTCCGTTCTGTATAATTTTGGCAATTCCGCCCGATTTCCCGAATAAAAGCCACACGCCCTCGCTTAACAGACAGTTATCGTTTAGCCATTTGCGAATTCCAATATGTCGCTCATCTTCGCACCGCTGTTTTCAGTCCGAAAGCAAGCCAACGCCCGTCGATATCCTCAATGACCAGCTCTTTATTTTGATAGTCGGTGATATTCAGCGGTCTGACGATCTTAATTCCCTTTGCGGCGAATTCCGATTCAAGCCGCTCCTGATCGTTTGTGAACAGATAAGCGTCGTAGCCGTAGCCGTACAATTCGCGGTTAGGAGTGACCTTGTCCGTATTTGCCCGAAGCAGAATAACTTCAACCCCGTCCTTATAAAGGCAGATGTGCGGCTCGCCGCAATCAAGATATTCGACAGTTCTGAATCCCAACTTCGACGCGTAATACTCCGCGGTTTTCTTTATATCGGGAACGGGAAAAATGCAGCTTGATCCCATAAGGCTCATATATTACACCTCCGAATTCTGTTTCCGCAGATCTCACGGATTTAACGCACTGCTTTTTCCATCCAGTTATCCAGAAAAGCAAGCTGTTCATCCGTGTGAAACCAATGCTCCCCGTTTTCCATTACGGTAAGCTCCGAATTGTGTTCCTTAACAAATCTGTCAACCGTTTGACGCGACGTGAGATTATCGTTTCCCGCATAGAGTATTTTTGTGGGAACATTCCACGAAATTGGATTTTCTCTGACATAACACAGATATTCCCACGACAATGTTTCTCCGAAATCGGTGTGTATCTCTTTTTTCTCGGATAGTTCTTTTTCAGAAACGTCCGCCCAACTCATCATATCAAGAATAAGCCGCTCCATATCGAGTATCGGCGATATGAATAACGCCCGCTCAATATCGCAATTTTGCAGCGTGTGCATTGCAAAGTAAGCTCCAATGCTGTTTGCAAGCACATAAATACGACCGCAGCTTTCACGCGCTTTATCATAGACCGATCTGATCTGTTCCTGTACGCTCCACGGGAGATAATCGTTGAAGTCGACTCCGATAATATCAAAGCCCGTGCAATTTTTCCTATACTGCTCCGCTTCAAGATAGCTGCCGCCTTTTCCGTGAATATATATAATTACTTTATCCAAAGTTACACCTCTGCGAATTATTTCTTGTTTATTGACATAACGCTCGCTTCACTCTGCTTTGTAAAACCCAGACCTTCGTAATACCCGACGAGCGGAGGGTTCTCCGCGACGAGGAACAGGTACAGAAAATCCTCGTAGCGGCGCTTCATCATCTCCGTTAATTCCCTGCCGATACCCGCGCCCTGATATTCCGGGTGAACGAGCAGATAGTGAATGTACGCCGTCATTCCGCCGTCGTCGATAGCGTTAGCCAGCCCGACGAGATGTTCCCCGTCCCATGCCGTGAACACCGTTTCACAATTTTTCAGCGCCTTGTAAAGCCGCTCAGGGTGCTTTCCGCTTGCCCAGTTGACCGACAAAAACAGCTCCTCCGCCTGCTTTTCGGTGAATTCGCGTTTATCCGTATATCTTATCTCCATAATGTACCTCACTTTAACTCGGCGAGAAGCTGCTCCTGACGCGCAAGCTCCTCGGCAGTCGGCGCGGCTTCTCCGTAACGTACGCGGTTGTATACTCCCGAAAGCTCGCCGAGATCGGTCTCGAACGCGCCCTCGCCCTTTTCACGGTGAATAGTCGTAGTATCAACGGGCATCGGCGGGCGGTTAGTTTTTCCAAGCCGTATCAGGAACAGAGCGTAGCCTAAGCGATACTTCCGCGACGGATCGGTTTCCCGCCTATATTGCTTGATAAGCTCACGTTCCGCGCGGCGGCGTACTCTCGGAGAGAGCTTTTTCGCGTCGCTTACCAGAAATTCATCGTAAAACGGAATATCCGAGGGTTCTCTGTTCTTGCGGAAAAGCGGCTCGAAAATGTATTTTATCGCGCTCCAGATCTGCTTTCTCAGCCGAATTACCAACAGAACAAGTCCGAACATCAACAGCACGAAAAAAATATTCGCGAGAATGCTCGCGGGCTCCGAGGGAACTATCTGAACGATATTCCCCGAGGCGGGATCGGATACGCCGTCGCCGGGAACGGTGCGGACACAGCTGCTCAGCGATTCAAAAATGAACAGAACGCCGCGCCCGACAAGCGATATCAACAGCTTAACCAATTCCGCAAGCGGTCTCGCAAACAAGAACAAGCCGATAGTCGCCGAGCAGATCACCGTGATAAGCACGGCATTGTAGCGGCGAAGTCCGCCCGGAAGCACCGATTTTCCGCCCGCGCGCTGCTTTGTGCAAACGTCGATATTGGTCTGATTCGCGAGCAGCGCCGACAGCAGAGTTATCAGCGCGAAACCGGCGCAAAGCTGGAATATCCCGACTGCGGCAAGCTCCTCTTCGTGAGTTGCCCAAAGCATTATCGCCGCTATGACCGCCGCAATAAAATACAACGCGAACCAACCTCGGGAAAACACGTCCGAGTAGCCCTTTCCCGTGCAGCCGTGAGCGCCGAAATACGCGATAATTCCCGCGGGCAGAACGTAGAAAAACGTCATAGACGTAAGCTTAGCCGCCAGCACAACAACAATGAATATCCCGACCGGAATTATAACTGCGATTCGCGACAGAAACAGCACAACGGGCTGCGCTTTTTTTGAGGGTCTGCCGCTCAATTCCAGTTCGTGCGCGAGTTTTCCTGAAAGCCGCCCCATAGCGTAAAACGCCGCCCAGACCGCGTAAGCCGCAAGATACAGCCACGGCTCGAAGCTATGTTCCCCGACTCCGCAAAGCAGCACGGCAAACGGAAACAGCGCCAGAAACTGCCCGAAAACGGCGGAGAATTTTAAAATTTTCGGTTCGGTCATTGCTTCACCTCCCGAATATTGACGCGCGGTATTTTCATCACTCCGCAGGCAGGCGGAAGCATATTCTCGTCCTCGTTAAGCCCGACCGTGAACACCTTGCAGCACTTTCCTCTGCCCGACAGCCCCGACAGAATTTCGCAAGTCCGCTCGGTAACGCAGGCGGTTATCAGTATTATGTCGGTGAACTCGTTGTAGTCGAGCGCCGTCAGCATATCATCGAGCCGCTCGCCGCAGATGTTTTCAAGCTCCGCAAGCTTACGCAGCGAGTTCATAAAATGCGCGTAGCCCTCGGCGGGCGGAATGTACAGCCGCTCCGCCGCGTTCACGGCGAGGGCGCACTCCGCGTTGATCCTGCCGCAATAGTCCAGCGCGAACGCCGCCGCCTTTATCTGCGATTCCAGAACGGGCAGCGTCATCGGCTGCTCGTATGCGCTGACGCTCCGCTGCATATTCAGCACTATCATAATGCGCCGCTCGGTGGTGAATTCGTTCTTGTACGCCATCAAGCTGCCCGTCCGCGCGGTCTGCTGCCAGTGTATGCGGTTCATAGACTCGCGACCCGTATACTCCCTCGCGCCGCTTATCATAAACGGGTCGGGCAGCACGAATCTGCGCACCTGAACATTTCCGATAAACATATCGCCCGAAAGATCTCCCGTTTCCATTTCCGCAGGGGCGGGCAGCACGCGGACGCTGTCGGTGAGCTTCAATATCATCGCGTTTTTCGACAAGCCGAACAGATCGCTCGCGGTGATAATAACATTGTCTATCGTCATTATCCCCCGCTTTTCGCACCTGACCTTCCACACGCGACGGCACTTGCGGTAGCCGCGAAGCACGAAAATCCCCGAAATAAGACCGCGCTGCTCGTCATGCTCGTTCATGAACAGCGTCTGTCCCTTGAACGTCAGCCACGGTGAACAGCTTATCTCGCTGCGCACCCACACGAGCGGCAGCCATTTCGCGTTCTCAATCTCCTCGACTATCTCGATAACGTCGTTTTCAAACGCTTCGGGAGTGCTTATCGACAGCTTGTAGCCGACCTTTTTCAGACCGATCTTATCGTAAATTATATACTGACCCACAACAAGCGCCGCCAGTATAAGCGCCATTGCAATAAGCTCCATTATTAACCTCTATTTAGATGCGCTACGCGCACCGGGCGCGCTTTGCGCGCCCTAGACTAGCGGCAACTCCTACGCTCACTTCGTTCGTTCCGTCGTCACCGCTGCTTGCGCTCCGCTTTGACTGCTCCCCTGTTTGTTGACGAAAGACTTATTGGCTCTTTTATTGAATGTCAACGAAAGGGGGGATTGGAAAAATCTCCGCTTTATGTGCTCTCCGTAGGCACTGGAACGCTCTCCAGTATCTGCCTGAGAACGTCCGTTCCGTCCTGAGAATATCCCTTGTAAATAAGTCGGTGAGGGATAACGTAGGGCGCAGCCGCTTGAACGTCCTGCGGCATCGCGTAATCGCGCCCGTCCGTCATCGCGAGCGCGCAGCTTATACGCTTCAGCGCCGCCGCGCCGCGCGTTGACAGCCCGAGCTTTACGCCCGCGTGCCTGCGCGTTGCCGCCGCGATATCGGCGATATAGCCGCAGACCGCCTCGTTCGCCTTGCAGCCGTTGACCGCGTTCTGCGCCGCGAGAATATCCGCGCCCGTGCATACCGCCGAAAGCTCCGACTCCGCGCCGAATGAAGCCGCGCCGCCTATTACCTTTATCTCCTCTTCCCTGTCGGGATAACCGAGCGCAAGCCGTATCATAAAACGGTCGAGCTGCGCCTCGGGCAGCGGGTATGTTCCCTGTATCTCGGTCGGGTTCTGCGTCGCGATAACGAAAAACGGCGTTTCGAGCTTCATAGTTTCGCCGTCAATAGTGGTCTGGCGCTCCTCCATACATTCGAGCAGCGCGGACTGCGTTCTCGGAGTGGCGCGGTTGACTTCATCCGCAAGCAGGATATTCGTGAACACCGGTCCGCGCCGCAGCACGAATTCCTGCTCCTTTATGTTATAAAAATTTATTCCCGTGATATCGGACGGCAGCAGGTCGGGCGTGAACTGTATGCGTCTGAAACAGCCGTCGACGGACTTCGCCAGCGACCGCGCAAGCAGCGTTTTCCCCGTTCCGGGAACGTCCTCGAGCAGAACGTGTCCTCCCGCGAACAGCGCCGCGCACACGAGCTTTATCTGTTTGTCCTTGCCGCGGACGGCTTTGGATATGTTATCCGTCAGCTTTTCGGTCAATTCTTTGATCATATCGTTCTCCTTAAATCAAAACAAAGGGCGGAAAACGCTCCGCCCAAAATTCGTAAATAGCATATGCGGCTGTCCGCTGATTTTAATTATACACTATTATTCCTATTATGTCAATATGTTTTTTACGGCATATCCTCTTTGGGCATACGGTAAAGCGTTACCGCAGTAATTATCGCTATCATCACCGCGCAGACCGTCCAGATTATCGGCTCGGAAATTACCACGCCGAAATAGCCGCCTATCTGCTCCACCGTTCCGCCGACAGTTCCGTTTTTGCCGCCGAAAAGCGGTATCATAAACACGACCGTGACTATCTTCCACGTAAGCTCAATAACGCTGCATATTATCGGCACAAGGCTCTTACCCAGCCCCTGCAGCGCGCTCCTAAGCCCCAGCAGCACCGCGAGAAAATAGAAGAACACCACCGCCCATTTGAGGTACAGCACGGCTGTATCGGCTATCGCCGCGCCCGTCGGCGTGTCCGTGTCGGTGACTATCATTCCGACGAGCGCGTGTCCGCCGAGGAACACCAGCGCTATCGCAAGCGTCGTCCACGCGAGCATTATCAGCATACAGTCCTTGATACCCTTGCGTATCCGCGAGTATTTCCGCGCGCCGAGGTTCTGAGAGCAGTAGGTCACAAGCGTCGCGCTTATCGAGGAATACGGCATCATCAGCAGGCTGAATATCTTCCGCGCGGCGGTGTGGGCGGTTATCATATCCTCGCGGAAGCCGTTTATGCCGTTCTGGAGAACTATCGAGCCTATGTCGACAATCGAGTACATAAGCGCCATTCCGAAGCCCGCGCTGAGCAGCTCCGCGGTACTGCGCGCCGTGAATACGAAGTCCTTTTTCCCGACAAGCAGAAACGGACGGCGCTTAATTAAATAAACAAGACAAACGGCAGCCGAAATAGCCTGCGCCGTTACGGTCGCCAGAGCCGCGCCCACTACGCCCATTTTAAAGCCGATCACCATAAGCAAATCAAGTCCGATATTCAGGAATGTCGATAAAATAAGGATAACGAGCGGAATCACGCTGTCGCCGACCGCACGTAAAATTCCCGCCTCGAAATTGTACAGCAGGGTCACCACAAGTCCGCAAGCCACTATAAACAAATAGCTCCTCGCCTCGGCGAATATTTCCTCCGAAACATCCAGAGCATGCAGCAGCGGCTCGACAAACACCGTTGCGGCAACGATTATCACCGCCGTAATGCTCCCCGCGAACACCGTCATTCTCGCGATAGTTCGGCGCATTTCGTCATGATCGCCCGCCCCGAAATTCTTGGCGACGATTATCGCAAAGCCGGTTATAGAGCCGTTTATGATATTGAACATAAGCGACACCACGGGCGTAGTCGCACCGACCGCCGCGATCGAGTTATTGCCTAAATTCTGCCCTATAATTATTATATCGGCAAGGCTATACATCTGCTGGAAAATATTCCCTAAAAATATCGGCAGCGCAAAAAGCACTATAAGCTTTACAGGTCTGCCATTTGTCAAGTCTTTCATCCGTTTTGTCCCCGTTTTTGTTAATATATCATACAACGTTTATTATATCACAACCGCGTGAAATTTTCAATGGGCAAAATAAAACAACAAATTTTCAACTTGCCCTTGCATTTTGGAAAAAAATGTAGTATAATAAAAATGTGTGGCAATGCAACATAGACCGTATGTTGAATTTTAAATTCCTAGGAGGAAATAATATGTCTGTAAATCTTCAGAAGGGTCAGAAGGTTGACCTTACAAAGGGCAACGCGGGGCTGAAATCCCTTGTTGTCGGATTGGGCTGGGACGAGGCTCCCAAAAAATTCTCGCTGTTCAACAAGCAGGAGGATATCGACTGCGACGCGTCGGCTATCCTCATTACCGAAAGCACGGGCAAGCTCACGGGTCCCGTGGACGTTGTGTACTACGGTCAGCTTCAGCACAGAAGCGGCGCTGTCCGTCACTGCGGCGATAACCTCACGGGCGCGGGCGACGGCGACGACGAGCAGATAATCGTCGAGCTTAACAAAGTACCAGCCGAGTACAATAAGATCGTTTTCGTGGTAACTATCTATCAGGCAAGAGAGCGCAAGCAGCAGTTCGGTATGATACGCAACGCGTTTATCAGAATAGTTGACGCGGACTCGGGCACGGAGCTTTGCAAGTACAATCTTTCCGAGAACTACGAGGGCAAGACAGCAATGATTTTCGGCGAGGTTTACCGCTACAACGGCGAGTGGAAGTTCGGCGCTATCGGCGAGCCTACCAACGACAACGGTATCGCGGATATCGCGGCACGTTTCCAGTAAATGGAATTAAAGCAGATCCGCGCCGTGTATGACGAGAAAACGATCCGCGTGTATCAGGCGTACTGCCCTGCGATCGCGGAGGAGGCTGTTCGGCTGGGAACATTCGGCGGGCGCTTCTCGCTGACGAGAATGACATGGATAAAGCCGTCGTTCCTTTGGATGATGTACCGCTGCGGCTGGGCGGAAAAGCCCGGTCAGGAACGCGTTCTCGCTATCGACATTACGCGCGCGGGCTTTGACTTCGCGGTGAATAACGCCGTCGCTTCGTCAGTCGGGGCGAGCGGTCTTTCCGCGGAGGAATGGAAAAAGCAGGTTGCGGAGTCGGATATTCGGGTACAGTGGGATCCCGAAAAGGATGTTTCCGGTAATTCGCTGCCGTACCGCTCAATTCAACTCGGGCTGCGCGGACAAGCCGTTCGCGACTACGTTTCAAGCTGGATAGTCGGCGTTACCGATATCACGGACTATGTTCATGAGCTGAACAAAAAGCGTCAAAACGGCACGGATATTACGGAATTACTTCCGAATGAACAAATTTATACGGTTAAACAGGAGGATCATTATGACTAAGAAAATCGTTATTATCTCGGGCATTATCGCAATTGCGGCTATGGCTGCGGCGGCTGTCGCGTATTTCCTGCTTGGCAAGACCGAGCTGTTCGATAAGTGGGATCTGGACATTGACGACGACGAGATCTAAATCGTCTTAACGGAACAATACACCGCTCCGAGCAAAAAAGGCTCGCTCGGGGCGCTTTTGTTATGGGAGAATTCAAATGGCAAAGGACAACAAAACCAACGCGATGCGTATGCTCGACAAACTGAAAATTCCATACACCCCGCACACCTACGAATGTGAGAATTTCGTTGACGGCGTACAGATAGCGGAGCTTCTGGGCGAGGACTGCGCTGCTACGTTCAAGACGCTGGTCACGGTCGGCAAAAGCGGAAAATATTACGTGTTCTGTCTGCCTGTCGACCGCGAAATGGACTTGAAGAAATGCGCGCGGGCGGTTGAGGAGAAAGCGCTCACGCCCGTTCACGTCAAGGACATACTCGCCGTAACGGGCTACATACGCGGCGGCTGCTCGCCTATCGGAATGAAAAAGCCCTACCGAACCGTTATTCATGAGAGCGCCCGTTCGCTGGAGCGTATGATAGTCAGCGGCGGGCGGCTCGGCTTGCAGCTGGAATTAACTCCCGAAGACCTCGTGAAAGCCTGCTCGGGAGAATTTGCCGACATAATCGCAGAATAAACAAAAGCACCGTGAACGCGGTGCTTTTATTGTATAAGCGTGTAAGCCGCTTCCCTTTCGGTTTCAACGCGAAGCTCCACGCCGTCGCTGACTATAACGACATTACCGTTGTTTGCGGTGGAATATGTATCCTCGCAGCCGACCGCCGCAAGCCTGTCAAACACCTCGCTCCTCGGATGACCGTAATAGTTTATCTCTCCCGCCTCGAAAACGGCGATGCTCGGAGTTACGCGCTCCAGAAACTCCGCGCAGCTTGAGCCCGCGCTGCCGTGGTGTCCGACCTTGAGCACATCCGAATCGAGATAAACGTCCGCGTCGATAAGGTCAAGCTCGCCGAGCTTTTCGAGGTCGCCCGTAAACAAAAACGACGTTTCGCCGTGAATCAGCCTTGTCACCACCGAGAAGTTGTTTTCCTCGTCGTAATCGTCGTGCAGCGGCGCGAGGATATCCAGAAAGATGTTCTCCCCGAGGACGAAACGCTCTCCCGGAGCAGCGTAACGAAGCGTGATATTGCAGTCACGGACGGCGCTCACCAGCTTTTCATACGAGCTGCCGCGCGTATCCGTTTCGGGCATAATGACCGTTCCGACCGGAAAGCTCTTCAAAATCTCTGACATTCCGCCGAAATGGTCGTCGTGAGGGTGCGTTACGATAACGATATCAAGCCTCTTTACTCCGCTTGAACGCAGAAAACCGATAGTTTTATCAACGGTCATTACGTCGCCGCTGTCGATAAGGATATTGTAGTTTCCCGTCATGATAAGCTCGCAGTCGCCCTGACCAACGTCAATAAAGCTCACCGAGATCTCGTTTTCGGCAAGACGAACATACGGCTTCGCTCCTCCGCCAAAAAAACGCAGAACGTCATAGGACGACGGGACGTTCTCAATATGCAGCACCGCATCGTTAAGCCGAAAAAAGAAAGCCGCAGCCAGCAGCACAAACAGAATAGTGCTTCGGATATCCTTGATCATCTGCCTGCGCTTACGCCTTCTGAGGCTTTCTTCCTTTGATAATGCCATTTGATCGATCGTTCCTTTTTTTAACTCTCCGTTTTGCCGAGTTTTTCAACAAGCAGCGCCGCCAATACCCCGAACAGCGCGCACGCGAACCCGTAGCCCGTTTGCAGATTGAACCCGAAGCCGTCGGGAAGTATCGCGTAAACCGAGCCTATAACCAAGCCCATAAGCGCCGAATACACCATAAGCTTGTTTTTCCTTATCAGCATCGAGATGAGCTTCGCGCCGCCGATAATGCCTATCACCGCACCTATCGCGAACGGAATGATCACAAAGAAATTCATATCCTTGATAGCGCCGATTATCGTTTCATAAACTCCAAGCAGCATCATAACGAACGAGCCGGAGATACCCGGGATTATCATAGTCACCGCCGCTATCGCCGCGCAGACCACAAGCTTCAGCGAGATAACAAGGTCGAAGCCCGTTACAACGTCGGGAGCAAGCTTGAACACGTTCATTTTCTCCAGAACCGTCAGCCCGATAACGACCGCCATTGCGATAACGAACGGCACGATACACGAGGGCTTCACCTTTTGCTCCTCGGTTCCGAATTTGTAGATAAGCGGCACCCCGCCCAGAATCAGCCCGATAAAGAACATATTCGTCTGCACGCCAAAGCTCTGAAACAGCGACGAAATGACAAACGACGAGAGGATTATACCGCCGCCCGCTCCGAGCGCGAATGTGAAAAGAAACCAAAAGTTTTCAAATATCTTTTTAATGCCCGAAATAGCCTCGGTAAGCCTGTCGAACACTCCGAAAACGACCAGCATAGTGCCGCCGCTCACTCCGGGGATAACGTTCGCCGTGCCGAAAACCAGTCCGCAAAGGAAATATCTCAGATACTCGATAAATTTTTTCATGATTGCTCCTTAGTGAAATCAGTCTTGATGATCGAATTTGATGAAATGACTTATGAAGAAGTATGCCGCCGCGGGAAGGATTCCCGTTGCGGTGCTGATAAGCAGCGCCAGAACGTCAATTGCCGCAAAGCCGAACGCGGCGTTCACAAAAGGAATAAACACCAGCAGCATCGGCAAAAACGCGAACAGCGCAACGGATATCTTCGATATCATATCCGAGCCGAGGAACGTTTTTATCGGCGATTCATCCGAGTGACGAAGCACGGCGAACGCCGCCGAGCATACCGAATAGGAAATAAGCGCGCAGCTTCTCGCGGGCGCGAAATTCGTGCCGTCATACATAAGCAGATAGGAGGCAATTGCGACCGCGCCGGACAGCGCGCCGAACAGCGCAGACATACCGATAAACCGATAGTTTATCTTGCGGTCGGCAACGAAATCGGACGGCGGCATTACCGACTTCATATCCGAGCGGCAGCCCACATATCCGAGCCCCGTAAACGGCAGGAAGATCATTGTTACAAGCGCGATTATCGCGGGCGTGAGCATAAGCTGCGTATCGCTGAACAGGTTTATCGTGATGAGGATCATCAATCCGACATATCCCGAGATCATAAACGAGACCGCGCGCTTTATGTTGCGGTGAACCTGCCTTGCGGCGGCGATCATATCCGCTATCGTCGAGAAATTGTCGTCGTTCATTATCACGTCGGCAGCCTCGTATGCGCTGCCCGCCGAATGCTGCGAAATGGTGATGCCAACATCCGCCGCCTCCAGAGCCTCCGCGTCGCCCGTACGGGTGCCTGTCATCGCCACGACCTCGCCGTTCTCCTTGAGCTTTCCGATAACGTAAAGCTTCTGTTCCGGAGTTAATTTAGCGTAAATATCCGCGTCGAAATTGAGCGGGGTGCCGTAGTCCAGCGATTCCTTGATCTGCTTTCCTGTAATGACCGCGTTCGTGGAAAGTCCTATCATCTTGCCCGTGGACTCGGCGACGCTCGGGTTTTCCTCGGTCAGCATAACAACGCGGACTCCCGCGCGGCGGCAGGTCTTTACCGCAGCCGATACCGAATCCCGAAGCGGAGCGGAAAAAGCCACGAACCCGACGAAAGTATACGAAAAACCCGCCGTTACGTCCATATTCTCGGTGTCGGAGTCAACACACGCCACCGCCATAACGCTCCAGCCCTTGGAATAGTAGCTCTCATATTTCTTCTGCGCCGAAAACAGCGCGTCGCCGCTCAGTCTGCACATCGGAAGTATCTGCTCGGGAATTCCCTTTATGCAGCAGAGTCTTCCGCCGCCGACGTTCCAGACCGCGCCGCTTATTGCTTCGCCCGTGTCGGTTATCTTCTCAATGAAAATGTTGTCGGTGTAAACGTCCGCTATCTTCTCGTCAAAGAATGTCGCCTTTACCATAAGAGCGCGCTCGGCGGGGTCTACGGTGTTCGGCTCGCACGCGAGCGCCGAGACCTTGTACAACAGCTCCTCGCTTCTCGCGTACACTCCCCTTACCTCGGGGGAATTTCTGGAGATAGCGCCCTCCTTTTCCACGCACAGCACGGACAGGGAGTTCAGCTTCTCGATATCGGAGAGCGACTTTACCACCGCGCCGCCCTTGATAAGGCTCATTGCGCCCTTGGTATAGTATAGCCTGATGACCGAGCCTATTCCCGTCGGAATAAAGCACAGCCCCAGCGTGACGCCGCTCAGCGCGGATGAAATAATCTCGCCGCCCGATACCATTTTGATAACGATTATGGCAATAGTAAGCGCCAGCGCTATAACGCTGCAAAGCGGAACTATCGAACGCACTACCCTTTCGAGGTTGGTGTAATACGGGTGACGATCCGGCTCCTCGCCGAAATTCCGGAAATACTTGGTGTCAACCCCGGTAGCGCTGACCTTGCACACCGCGATACCCGAAATTATCATCGTACCGCTGTACACAAACGTCGGCTTAAGATCGCCCTTTGCCATTGCTCCGACGTACTTCGCGACGGGAGTGCTGTTCCCGGTGAATATGCCCTCGTCAACGGTAAGGTCGCGCGACTCGAGAATGAACGCGTCCGCCGGAACACGCTCCCCCGCCTGCACGACGATAGTGTCCTCGGGCACGATAAACTCCTTTTCGACAAGTTCCAGCCTGCCCGCGCGGATAACGCGGAACTTCATTGCGGTAGTTTCCTCGATCTCGTCAAGACGGTCGTCAGCCGACTTTCGGAAATGTATCTCCATTACGGCGTAGAACGCGTCTATCAGCAGCACCGCAATTCCCATTCCGATACCCGCGCCGAAAAAGCACAGCACGCCTGCGATAAACATAAGCAGCACCGACGGCGACAGCAGAACGTCCGCACAGGAAAATCCCATAAACGCGCGCGGAGCCTTGGTGTATGTATTCAAGCCGTACATTGACAGCTTCTTTTCAATTTCATTTGCGGATAGACCGTAGTAGTCCTCCTCAAAATTAAAAAACTTTGCCATAAAAAACTTCTTTCTCTAAATATAATGCAAGTACACTCTTTTTTATTATCTCATATTTCCGCCAAAAAATCAATACATTTTACAAAATTTGTCCTTATTTTGTGAAAAAAATCCGTTTTACCCCAAAATATTACAGCCCGTTCCAAAGATATTTTTCAAGGTCGACGGTGTTGTCGCCGCGAACCTCTATCCCGTCCGCCCTGAGCATATCCGCCTGAACATTTATCCCTCCGAACGCAAACGCGGGCGCAAGCCCTCCGAAACGGTTCACTACACGGTAGCACGGTATCCCGTCGGGGTCGGGGTTTGCGTGAAGCGCGTAGCCGACCGCCCTCGCCCATTTGGAGTTCCCCGCAAGCTGCGCTATCTGCCCGTAGGTCGCGACCCTGCCGCGCGGTATCTTCCTCACGATTTCATATATCTTCTCAAAAGTAGTCACGGTCACACTTCCCTCTTGTCGTTGGTGTAAAGTATCCGCCGAAAATCGCCGTCGCGCGTGTCCATATCGCCGAGATAGCAGCGCTCATGCTCGGGAACGGCTTCGTAAGCCTCGCGAAGCCGTTCCCTGTAAAAATCGGTAGGCTCAACGAGATACGCGTGATATGCGGCTATGCAGCGGTCGTGCGCGTCTGGTTTATTCTGAACGCGGAGCGATTTGTTCTCCAGTTCGGCAAGCTTCTGCTTATACGAAACGGGCTTGTGCATCACCTCGACCTCGGCCTCGCCGAGAGCGCCGAAGCTCACTGCTTCGCCCTTTCCGGGAGCGGTACGGAGCGTCTTATCATTGAACAGTTTCGTGATATCCTCGAAAGAAAGGTAATCCTCGCTCAGACCGTCGACCGAAAACGTTCCGTCCTTGTAGGCGTACAGCTCGGTCAGAAGCAGCTTTCCGTCCTTGCGCAGAAAGATACGCGCATTGTCGCCGTCAAGCAAGTCGTAGCCGAAACTGCCATTCATCTTGCACGGAATGGGACTTGCGGTAAATGCTACATGGTATTTTTTCCACTTGTCACGCTCGCGCTGAGTGGTCTTGTAAATATTTTCCATTTCGGGATTTATCGAACGCACCGTTTCAACGATGTAGTCATAATAGCTTTTCGCGTTAAAGCGCCAGTCCGCGGACAGAATTTTAACGCTGCAAAGCGAGTGAATACTAAGCTCCCCGCCCTCCGGAACAGAGAATTGAAGCCACCCCGAGGTGAGCTTCTGCGGAACGCCGCTCAGGTCGACCTTTTCCCAGCAGCTCACCGTACCGTCCTCGTAGACCGCCATGCTGTGCCAGAAATAGCTGCCGTTCCTGATTATCGCGGGAACTGTCACACCCTCTATCGTCTGTTTTCTGTAAACCCTTCCCATAGTTTTCTCCTTTTTTTCGGTTCGGAAACAGTCAGTTTCTAAAACAAAAGGCAACACCGTGCGGCATTGCCTTAAAAAAATCAGCCTATTTTCTTGATCGTCTTTTTTGCCGGCTTGGCAAACGGCTTTGTTCTCGCTTCATCGCGAGAAATCAGCGGCTTGCCCTCTCCGTTCACGCAGCCGACCGTAATTGTGATCTTCGTGATTGTCGAATCGCTCGGCGCGGTGAACATAACCTCGCGCAGCGTATCCTCAACGATTGAACGCAGTCCGCGTGCGCCCGTCTTGGTTTCGATAGCCTTTTTCGCGATAGCGCGTTTTGCCTCCTCGTCGAACTCCAACTCGATACCGTCCGCCCTGAACAGCGTCTTATACTGCTTGATAAGCGCGTTTTTAGGCTCGTCGAGTATCCTCACCAGAGCGTCCTCGTCAAGTCCTTCAAGCGGCGTTACGATAGGCAAACGACCGATAAGCTCGGGGATAATTCCAAACTTTACCAGATCCTGCTGCGTAACCTGCCTGAGCATATCCGCGCTTTCCTTTTCCTTGGAGCTTTGAACGTCCGCGCCGAAGCCCAGAGCCGAGCTTGCAACGCGCTTGGCAATCATCTTCTCCAGTCCCTCGAACGCGCCGCCGCAGATAAACAGTATGTTCCGCGTATCGACCTGGATAAACTCCTGGTGCGGGTGTTTTCTTCCGCCTTGCGGAGGAACGTTTGACACCGTGCCCTCGATTATTTTCAGCAGCGCCTGCTGAACGCCCTCGCCGCTTACGTCTCTTGTAATGGAGGTATTCTCGCTGCGGCGGGAAATTTTATCGATCTCGTCAATGTAGATGATACCGCGCTCGGCAGCTTCGATATCGTAATCGGCAGCTTGTACTAAGCGGAGCAGAACGTTCTCGACGTCCTCGCCGACATAGCCCGCCTGAGTAAGCGTAGTCGCGTCCGCGATTGCGAACGGCACGTTCAGCAGCTTGGCTAGAGTCTGCGCGAGCATGGTCTTGCCCACGCCCGTAGGTCCGAGCAGAAGCACGTTCGACTTCTGAAGCTCAACCTCGTCAACGTCCTCGGTGTTGAGAAACGTGCGCTTGTAATGGTTATAAACGGAGATCGCCAGAACCTTCTTGGCTTCCTCCTGTCCGATAACATACTCATCGAGATAACGCTTGATCTCCTCGGGAGTCATAAGCTCGTCCACGTCAGACAGAAAGTCCGAACTGCTTTTCTGACGCGCCTGCTTTCCCGGCTTGGCGGGACGGATATCTCCGCTCTCCACCAGCATATTGTAAGAGGTGAGAATGCAGTCGCTGCATATCACCGAATGTTCACCCATACCGTACAAGATACGGCTTACCTGGGTCTCATTTTTTCCGCAAAAGGAACAAATCAGCATATCAGCGATACCCCCGTCACTTCTTCTCTTCGCGTCTGTCGTATACTCTGTCGATAAGCCCGTATTGCAAAGCCTCCTCGGCGGTCATAAAGTTGTCGCGCTCCGTGTCCTGACAGATGGTTTCGTAGTCCTTGCCCGTATTCTCGCTGAGGATGCGGTTAAGCCTGTCCTTGGTGCGCTGAAGATACTTGGAACGAATCTGGATATCGGTTACCTGTCCCGAAATACCGCCGCCCGAAATAAGCGGCTGGTGGATCATGATCTCGCTGTTCGGGAGCGCGTAACGCTTTCCCTTAGCGCCCGACGAGAGCAGAAACGCGCCCATGGACGCCGCCAGACCCGTGCAGATAGTGGAAACGTCGCACTTTATATACTGCATGGTATCATAGATCGCCATTCCGTCGGATACGGAGCCTCCGGGAGAGTTGATATATAGGGAGATGTCCTTGTCGGGATCCTGTCCCTCCAGATACAGCAGCTGAGCGACAACAACGCTCGCCGTTGCGGAATTCACCTCGTCGTGCAGCAGAATAATCCTGTCGTTGAGCAGACGCGAAAAGATGTCGTAGGAACGCTCGCCGTGACTGCTCTGTTCTACCACATAAGGAATATATGCCATTGTAAGCTCCTTTCTCCGCAAACGCGGAATGCCGTCAAAATGCCGTGATTATGCCTTGACTTCCTCGACCTTGGCGTTGTCCTTTACAAAGTCAAGCGCCTTTTCGATCTTGATGTCGGTAGTTAAGGTCTTCTCGGAGATAGCCGCCTTGACGTTTTCAACGTCGAGCTTATACTGCTCCGCAAGCTCGTTGTACTCCTTCTCGATATCCTCGGCGGAAACCTCGATATTCTCAAGCTGCGCGATCTTTTCAAGGCAAAGACGCATATCTACCTGGCGCTTCGCGGCGTCCTTGAAGTTAGCGCGGAACTGTGCCATGGTCATACCGGTGTACTTGAGATAGTCGTTCATGTTGATGCGTGTGCGTGCAACCCACTCGCGCGCGATCTCGTCGATACGGCGCTCGTACATTACCTGCGGGATCTCAGCCTTCATATTTCCGAGCATTTTATCCATAAGCTCGGAATCGGACTCGTCCTCAGCCTCTTCGGCGTACTGCTTCTCGAGCTTCTCTCTGATCTCCGCCTTAAGCTCGTCAACGGTGTCCTTGTCGGAAACGTCCTTTACGAAATCATCATCCAGCTCGGGCATTTCCTTAGCCTTGATCTCGTGAACCTTGCACTTAAATACAGCAGGCTTGCCCTTAAGCTCCTCGGCCTGATAATCCTCGGGGAACGTAACGTTTACGTCGAACTCCTCGTCAACATTTTTGCCGATAACCTGATCCTCAAAGCCGGGGATAAAGGTCTTGGAGCCGATCTCGAGCGGGAACTTCTCGCCCTTGCCGCCGTCGAACGCAACGCCGTCAACAAATCCCTCGAAGTCAATAACGGCGGTATCGCCGTCCCGGACAGCTCTCCCCTCAACGGTAACTATACGCGCAACTCTGTCGCGCATCTTGTTGATCTCCTCATCAACTGCCTCATCGGTAACAGTCTTGACGGTTTTCTTTACCTCTATACCTTTGTAGTCGGAAACTTCAACGTCCGGCTTAACAATAATGTCGGCTTTCATCGAAACGCCGTTCTCCTTGCTTACCTCGACTACCTCGGTGTTCTCGACGTTGATGACCTCAAGACCGGTCTTGTCGACGATCTCCTCGATATTGTCGTTGTAAAGCGAATTTACCGCGTCCTCATAAAAAACGTTCGCGCCGTAGTGGGTCTCGATAAGCTTTCTGGTAGCCTTGCCCTTGCGGAAGCCGGGGATCGTGATCTTCGACTTCTGACGGTTGTAAGCGGTATTGAGCGCCGTCTCAAATTCGTCCGCGCTGAATTTTACTTCGATCGCGTAAGTATTTGTCGCTGTGTTGTTCTGAGATATGATTTCCATTTCAATTTCCTTCCTTGTCCATTAAGACAACTTTATTTGGTTAAATCAGCTTATTAGCTTTATTTACTTTGTTCAACAAGCACCGGGTCGAACCCGACGCCGTCTGCGGAAACGAGCTTGTATGTCACGCCCGCATACTCGCCGTTGAGCGCGCCCTTTATGCTGTATCCGTGCAGATGAGCGTAATAGCAGCGCTTCACGCCGTATTTATGGAGAACCTCCGTTATCAAAGCGTTCTCCTCAGTGCCGTATATCGGCGGATAGTGGATAAACGCCACGAGCTCCCCGCCGAGCTTCACGCCCGCCCGGAGCGAAGCCTCCAGACGTCCCGCCTCGCGGTTGAGCACTTTCATGTCGGCAGGCTCACCGTTTTCGCTTATCCAGCCGCGCGTTCCGCAAATTGAGATACCCTCGACCAGAAACGCGTTGTTAAACAGAAAGCTGATCGTGGAAAAGCCGTTGTCGTTCACAAAATCGGTGATTTTCTTAGTGGTCGACCACCAGAGGTCGTGATTTCCCTTTGACAGAATTTTCCTGCCCTTAAGCTCCCTGTCGATAAACTCCAGATCCTTTCGGCTCTCCTCGAGCTTAAGCGCCCACGAATGATCGCCGACCAGCACAACCGTATCGTCGTCGGTTATTTTACTGTTCCAGTTTTCGACAAGGCGTTCAACGTGATTCGTCCAGCCGGGGAAAATATCCATCGGCTTATTCCCGACGCCGAGCGAGAGATGAAGATCGCCTATTGTGTAAAGCACCGCGCTCCTCCTTTCACCGGAGCGTTATCCGTTGAGAAAGTCGAGCACGACCTTGCCCATATCCTGCTTCTCAACGGTGTTCGTAAAGCGCACCGCCTTGTCCTTTGTAGCCGCGAGCGGAGCCGGCATTTTCGTTCCCGTTTCCTGCTCGAGGTGAGAAATAAGCTCAAACTCGTCCTCGGTTTCGGAATTTCCGCCGACCGCACTGTAAACGGCTCTGCCGAACTTGTAGGGGTTAGCCGTAGACGCGATTATCGTCTTGGCAGTATCGCCCGTTTTCGCCCTATAGTCCTCGTAGACCTTGACCGCGACCGCACTGTGCGTATCGAGCAAGTACTTTTCCTCTGTGAATGTCTTGTGTATCTGAGCCTTTGTTTCCTCATCGGAGCAGCAGCCCGCCCAAAACAGCCCGGAAAGCTGCTTTTTCACCTCGTCGTTTACCTCATATCTGCCCGAGGTCTTGAGCGCGCCGAACCACTCGTTGATGAGCTTGTCGTTTCCGCCCGTAAGGTGATACAGCAGGCGTTCCAGATTGGACGAGATCAGAATGTCCATTGACGGAGAGATTGTTGTGTAGAACTTTCTGTTTCTGTCGTAAACGCCCGTGTTTATGAAATCGGTAAGCACGTTGTTGCTGTTGGACGCGCATATCAGCTTGTTCACGGGAATACCCATAAGCTTCGCGTAGTACGCCGCGAGGATATTTCCGAAGTTACCCGTCGGCACTACGATATTCACCTTGTCGCCGTAAGCGATATCGCAGTCCTTGATAAGCTGCGCGTAGGTCGAAACGTAGTAAATTATCTGCGGCGCGAGTCTGCCCCAGTTTATGGAATTCGCGCTCGACAGCAGAATGTTGTTCTTCGCGAGCTTATCTTCAATTTCCTTGTCGGTGAAGATAGCCTTTACGCCGTTCTGACAGTCGTCGAAGTTGCCCTTGACGGCGCAGACGTTGACGTTATCGCCCTCCTGGGTGGTCATCTGGCGCTTCTGCATGGGCGATACGCCGTCCTCGGGATAGAACACCGAGATAGACGTGCCGGGAACGTCCTTAAAGCCCTCCAGCGCCGCCTTTCCGGTGTCGCCGCTCGTCGCGACGAGAATGGCGATCTGCTTTCCGTCGACCTCTTTTTTAGCCGAGGTCGTCAGCAGATACGGCAGAATTTGCAGCGCCATATCCTTAAATGCGCAGGTCGGACCGTGCCAAAGCTCGAGAACATACTTCCCGTCCTTCAGCTTAGCGATCTCCGCGATATTGTCTGTGTCGAAATTTTTGGTGTTGTAGGCGCTCTCAACGCAATGGCGAAGCTCCCCGTCGGTAAAGTCCGTCAGAAACTTCGAGAATACCGTATACGCGCGCTCAACGTAGCTTTTATCGCAAAGGCTAAGAATTTCTTCCTTTGACAGCGCGGGAACGCTCTCGGGAACATACAGTCCGCCCTCGTCGGACAAGCCCTTTACGATAGCGTGCGCACTCGTCACTTTAAGCGAAGAATTTCTTGTGCTTGCGTAATTCATAAACCGTTCATCCTTTCAGTTTATTGTGTATATGCCGTCGGTCGAAAACGCGTCCTCGTAAATAGTCAGCCCCGTTATTCTCGGGAACTCTCCGCGCGTGACCGTCACCTCGGCGATGTCGTAGCGCGGCTGAAGCTCCGTGGGATTTTCCGTCAGATACGCGTCCGCCGTCAGCACTATTTTCTTTTGTTTGGTGAAGTTCACCGCCTCAAGCCCCGAAACCATGCTCCCGAGCTTTCGCGTCTTTACTTCCGTAAACACTATATATCGGTCGGTTCGCGAAATTATGTCGATCTCCCCGACCCTTTTGTGATAATTTCTGGCGATTATCGTGTGACCGCGCTTTTCAAGCTCCGCGCAGACCGCGTCCTCGCCCAGCTTACCCTTGCTCTGTCTGTCCATTTTTCTTCTCTGCCAAATACTTTTTCAGGAACGTTTTCCTATGTATCGGGCACAAGCCGAGCTTGTCAATGGCTTCGTAATGCGCCTTTGTACCGTAACCCTTGTGCTTCTCGAGGCCGTAGCCCGGAAACTTTTCCGCCATTTCGCACATATGGCGGTCACGCGTCACCTTGGCGAGTATGGAAGCCGCCGCGATTGCCTCGGACTTCGCGTCGCCACCGATAACGTTTTTAAGCGCGCCGTCAAATTCAATTTCCGGCAGGACATCACCGTCGACGAGTACAATGCCGTTCTTCATTTCCACGCCCTCAAACGCTCTTTTCATAGCGTACAGATCCGCCGAAAGTATATCGGTCTGATCTATAACGTATGCGCCGATCAGCACTATCCGGAAATCAAGCGCGTTCTCACAGATCTTGTCAAAAAGCTCCTCCCGCTTTTTCGGAGTGAGCTTTTTGCTATCGTTAAGCCCATCTATCGGATTGTTCGGGTCAAGCACGACCGCCGCCGCCGCAACGGGTCCCGCGATAGGTCCTCTGCCTGCTTCGTCAATTCCGCAGACCGCGCCGTAACGCTCCGAAACGATCCTGTCAAACCCGCGGAGGTCGTTTATACCGTCAATGTCAACACTCTCGATTTTAAGGAGCGTTTCCTTGCTCTTGCGATGCCTGACCGACTTCAGAACTCCCTCCACATATTCGTTGACGGTTTCGGGACTTTTGTTATGATTGCTCATTCGCGCTCCTTTCGGAAATCGGAGGTTCGTCAAGAGTTATACGGCCTATCTTCCCGCCGCGGAACTCGTCAAGCAGCGCAGCCGCCGCGCGTTCAACGTCGGGCTCTCCGCCGGATATCAACATTCCGCGCGCCCGTGCGATCTCGCTGAGGATATCGCCCTCGCCCGCTATCTTATACCGCGCCTTGACAAGCCCGGGATAATCGCGAAGCAGAACCTCTCCGAGCGCCCTCGCGAGCGCCGCCGTGTCCATTACCTCGTCCTTGACGGCACCCGTGAACGCAAGCCTCTGCGCCACGTCCTTGTCGTCGAACTTCGGCCACAGAATACCCGGCATATCCAGCAGCTCCACGTCCTTGTCAATGGAGACCCACTGCTTTCCGCGCGTAACTCCGGGACGGTCGCCGACCTTGGTCTTTCTGGAATTCGCCATACGATTGATAAACGAGGACTTCCCGACGTTCGGGATACCCACGACCATAATCCTCAGCGCCTTTCCGACCATACCGCGCGCTTTACGCCGCTCGATAAGCTCCGAAAGCAGCTTCTTCACGGTCGGGAGAAATCTATTTATCCCCTTTCCGCTTCGGCAGTCGCAGACGATAACGCATATCCCGCGGCTCTCGTAATATTTCCGCCACGCGGCAGTCGCCCTTTCATCAGCGACGTCACACTTATTCATTATCATGACACGCGGCTTAGTTCCCACCAGTTCGTCCATTATCGGGTTTCTGCTGCTTTCGGGAATTCGCGCATCGGTCACCTCGACGACGGCGTCTACCATTTTAAGATCGGCTTCGATAAGCCGCCTCGTCTTGGTCATATGCCCGGGGAACCACTGAATATTTCCCGCGTCGCTCATAGCCATTTAAAGTTTTCCATCGGCGAAACGCGGACGAACGCCTTGCCCATAATGAACCTCGTGTCCACAAAGCCTACCTGTGGCAGATTGCGGCTGTCGTTCGATACGCCGCGGTTGTCGCCCATAACGAAAACGGTGTTTTCGGGAACGGTGTAATCCTTATTCCCCTCCATCCAGCTGTCGTCCTGCCTGAAAAAAGTGAGATCCTTGATGTAATCCTCCTCAAGAAGCTCGCCGTTGCGGTAGACCTCGCCCTTGGTGAAGTCAATGCGAATCGTATCGCCGCCGACAGCGATAACGCGCTTTATAATGGGCTCGCCCCACATATCGGTGACCTTGTTTTTCAGCTTGTCTGCCTGTATAACAACAACGTCGCCGTAGGAGGGCGTATAGCAAAAGTTTGTGGCTACGACCTTATCTCCGTCCTGAAGCGTATTCAGCATAGACGGTCCGGAAACGGTTATTGAGCGGAAGAAAAACAGATTGAGCGCGAGCATTGCCGCGACGGCGTAAACCATACAGCTTACCCAATCAAGCGCGTCAGCAAACGGCTTCTTGGGTTTTTCGGCTTTTTCCTCGTCGGAATCCCCGGAAGAATTTTCCGCTTCTGCCGCTTCGGTATTCTCTTCCTGTCTGATTTCCTCGTTATTCTCGTTCATAGCACAACTCTTTTCTCAAA
>CAYWIP010000001.1:63143-109755 GCA_964458395.1 uncultured Ruminococcus sp. | reverse complement strand
CGTTTTCGCAAGCTCGTTCGCGATGTTCGCGGCGGGCAGAGCGTTCGAGATCGTCCGCAACTCGATAGGCTATCCGCACCTTAACGTTAAAATAGGCGCTACTCACGCGGGTATCTCCGTCGGCGAGGACGGCGCTACTCATCAGTGCAACGAGGATATCGCGCTTATGCGGACTATTCCCGGAATGACCATAATAAACCCGTCCGATTACGTTGAAGCAAAGGCGGCGGTGCTGGCAATGGCGGAGTACGAGGGTCCGACGTATCTGCGTTTCGGTCGTCTCGCGGTTCCCGTATTCAATGACGAGAATACCTACAAATTCGAGGTCGGTAAGGGAATTACGATGAAAGACGGCAAGGACGTCACGATAATCGCGTCGGGGCTTATGGTAGCCGAAGCCGTTGAAGCGGGCAGGGCGCTCACGGAGCAGGGAATAGACGCGCGTATAATCAATATCCACACGATAAAGCCCATTGACCGCGAGATAATCATAAAGGCGGCAAAGGAGACGGGGAAGATAATCACCGTCGAGGAGCACAGCGTTATCGGCGGCTTAGGCTCGGCGGTCGGCGACGTGGTTCTCGAGGAGTGTCCCGTTCCCGTTATCAAGATCGGTATGAACGATGTGTTCGGCGAGAGCGGTCCTGCAAAGGAGCTTCTTAAAAAGTACGGTCTTTGCGCGGAGAATATCGTCGCCGTTACAAAGGCGGCTCTGGGTAAGTAATATGACGGACTGGAGCGCGCTGCACAGCCCGTACACTCCGCCCGCCGAGGTCTTTGCGGCGGTCTGCGCGGAGCTTGGAGCGTATTACACGGAACGCGGCGCGAAGTACACGAAGTCCAACAAGCGCATTAAGTTCGCGTTTGAGCGCGTCCGCTGCGAGATAGGTCTGCGCTCGTCGCACAGCAATATGAGGGGCGAGTGGGTAAATCTCGAGATAATCACGAGCGTTTACGCCGCGGATACCGAGGGAATGGAGCGCAAGGGCATACTGAGTACGGATATCCGCCCAAAAAACGTCAACATTGTGAAGATCGACGATAAGCAGTTTGCGGAGATCACCGCCCTTATCGACGGGCTTGTCGAAAGGGCGAGGTCGTATGAAACGCGCGAGGGTGCGGCTTCGCTGTGCGGTGATCCCAACAACAGGATTTATTTCGCGCGGTATTTCGGCAGAGAGGAATAAGGAGAAAATTATGAAATTCAAGAGAGTTATGAGCTTGGTTATATCGGCGGCGCTTGCCGTAACGTTGTGCGGCTGCAATAACGAAAATCCGTCCGGAAGCTCGGACGGCGGTTCGCAGGTCGTTTCCGATAATTCGGAGGTTCAGTCTTCGGACAACGGCTCCGAAAGCGAACCGGAAAATCAGCAGCGCAACGATCCCATGAACATCACCTCCGCAAAGGAGCTGGTGGCGCAGATGAAGGTCGGCTGGAATCTCGGAAACACGCTGGATTCCACGGGCGGCGAGGGCGTCGGCGCGGAAACCTCGTGGGGAAATAAAACGACCACAAAGGTTATGATCGACACGGTCAGTAAGGCGGGTTTCAACGTGTTCCGCGTACCCGTTTCGTGGGGAACGCACATGGATGAGAACTACGTTGTTGACGAGGCGTGGATGGACAGAGTTCAGGAGGTCGTCGACTACGGCTACGACAACGGAATGTACGTCATTCTGAACACTCATCACGAGGAATGGTATATGCCCAAGGAGGAGTTCGCCGAGGAGAATTTAAAGCAGCTTGAAAAGCTTTGGGAGCAGATAGCGGAGCGCTTTAAGGGCTACGGTGAGCGCCTGATTTTCGAGGGCGTGAACGAGCCGCGTCTGCGCGGAGAAAGCGCGGAATGGACGGGCACAGCCGAAGCGCGCGATATCGTCAACCAATACGCTGAAACGTTCGTAAAGACGGTAAGAGCAAGCGGCGGCAACAACGCCGAGAGAGCGCTTATGCTCACTCCCTATGCGGCTTCGTCAAGTCCCGAGAACCTTAAGGCGCTGAAAATACCCGAGAACGCGGGCAACGTTATCGTTTCCGTTCACGCGTATCTGCCGTATTCGTTCGCGCTCGACACCAAGGGAACGAAGGTCTACAACCCGAGAAACAACGAAATTCCGGGATTGTTCAAGAATATCAAGGAGATATTCCTCGACAACGATATCCCCGTTATAATCGGCGAATTCGGCTCGGTCAACAAGGAGAACACCGAGGACAGAGTTAAGTGCGTGACCGACTACCTCACCGCCGCAAAGGAAGCGGGCGTACCGTGTGTCTGGTGGGACAACGGCGCATACAGAGGACAGGGCGAGAATTTCGGCTTGCTTATCCGGGGCGAACTTGCGTGGTTCAACGAGGACGTTGTGAACGCCATAATGGCAGCTGTTGAATAAAACAAAACGAGCGCTATCCGATTTGTCGGATAACGCCCGTTTTTTATTCCGTTACTTCCTCATACCAGGTGACCCATACAACGTGAATGTTCGGAAATATGTCCGAGACCCGTCCGCGCAGCGTGACCGTTTCGCCGAACGCGTGACCGTCGGCAAAATCGTCGCCCATATCGCTGTCATACGCGACAAGATTTATTTCGCCATCGCCGCCGTTTTCCTCGGTAGCGAGTATCTCCATATTGTTCGCGGCAACTCCGTGATAGCGCGTGATGAGCTTTCCCGTGACCTCGACGTAATCTCCGACCTTGACGTAGCCCGCGTTGTCCGCAAGCTCCTGCGCCGTGTATTTCGTGTACTCGGCGGTCTTGGCGGCTTCAGCCCATTCAGCCTCCTGCCGCGATTCCGATTCCGAGCGCTCCGCGTAGGACGAGCGTCGTCCCTCCTCGCTTTCCTGCGAGATTCGTCTGTCGTGAATTACCATTGCAAAGGCGACCGATAATCCGAGAACGACGATCCCTATTATTGAAAGCGCGATCGCCGTAACCCGCCGTCCTCTGATCCTTTCGTTCCGCTCGGCGCGTTCGCGTTCGCCGAACTCGGTGCGCGCGCCGCACATTCCGCAGAATTTTGCCTCGGGAGCGAGCTTTTCACCGCAGCAGAGGCAGTTGTTTAACCTGTCGGAGAACGTGATAAGGTCGAAAGTCAGCCTCGCGCCGCAGGAGGGGCAGACGTTGCTTTTCAGGTCGGCGGCGACGCTTCCGCAGTAGTCGCATTGAAGCGGCTTACGGTTTTGTATCTGTTCGCCGCACTCGGAGCAGTAGCGCTCGTTGTCAAAGCATTGGTTTCCGCATTTATCACAGATCTGCATGACCGTCCTCCGATACAGTATTAAAGCGTGTTCACACTGCTGCTTGATTTTCGTATAGGTGAACACGCTTTGCTTTTATGCTATGATATTCGTTATTCCTCGTTGGAGCGCACCTGAACGAAATGCCACGCGTCGCGGCACATATCCTCGATTCCCAGCTCCGCTTTCCAGCCTAGCTCCTTTTCGGCAAGCGACGGGTCGGAGAAGCACTCGGCGGCGTCGCCGGGACGGCGCGGACCTACGGTGTAGCCGAGGTCGATATTGTTCACCTTCTGGAACGTATTCAGCACCTCGAATACCGAGTAGCCCTTGCCCGTGCCAAGATTGTACGCGGGGCAGCCGTTCTCCAGCTCGCGTGCTTTCCTGACCGCCGCGACGTGACCCTTGGCAAGATCGACAACGTGAATATAGTCGCGTATGCACGAGCCGTCGGGAGTGGGATAATCGTCGCCCGCGACCTGCAGGGTATCGCGCTTTCCGGTCGCCTTGTCGAGCACTATCGGCATAAGGTTGTTGGGGATGCCGTTGGGATCCTCGCCGATAAGCCCGCTCTTATGCGCGCCTACGGGGTTGAAGTAGCGCAGAAGTATCATAGTCCACGAGTTGTCCGCGCAGTACATCTCGCGGCAGAGATTCTCGATAATAAGCTTGGTCGAGCCGTAGGGATTTATCGCCGAAAGCGGGAAATCCTCGTAAACGGGTACGCGCTCGGGAATTCCGTAAACGGTCGCCGAGGAGCTGAACACAAATTTCGTGCAGCCGTATTTCTTCATCATTTCGAGAATGTTGAACGTTCCGCGCAGGTTATTCGAGTAGTACACCAGCGGCTTCTTGACGCTCTCGGGAACGCACTTGTAGCCCGCGAAATGAATGACCTGCTCGATATCGTTTTCGCTGAATATCTGTTCGACGGCGGGCATATCAAGCATATCCGCCTCGTAAAACCTGAAATCCTTGCCGGTGATCTTTTTAATGCCGTCCAGCGCCTTGGAGTTCGAGTTGTAGAAGTTGTCCATAACGACGATCTCCTCGCCCTCGTTCAGCAGCTCGACACAGGTATGGGAGCCGATAAATCCGGCTCCGCCGGTAACCAAAATAGCCATAAATAAATCCTCCCAAACAGTCTTATATTTTAAAAAAGTATATTAACATTATAACATATTTCGTTTGAAATGTCAATCGGTTTTCGGCGAATTACACAAATTTTCCCTTAATTATGCCGTAAACCGAAAAAAATGTGCAGCCTTTTCCGTGCTTATTTTGTGTTATATTAAAACAGTGCTTTTTACGTCAAAATACCTCTTGAAATTCGGACGAGTTTGTGTTATAATGTAATTTGAGTTATTGTGCGGTAAGCATTTTGTGTAATGAGATAACATAGAATGGCATAAAGAAAGGACGCGGACGGTACAAGCTCCGTTCGCGAGGGTATAATGCAATGGCTAAACAGAAGGTGGCTGTGCTGTTCGGCGGCGCGTCGAGCGAACACGAGATATCGCTTCTTTCGGCGTATTCGGTATTGACGAATATTCCGAAGGAGAAGTACGACGTTCTCTGTGTCGGGATAACGAAAAAAGGGCATTGGATGTATTATCCGGGCGAGTATGAGTACATTAAGACAGGGGAGTGGGAGAACAACCCCGATTGCTGCACGGCGGTGCTCAGCCCCGACGCGGTTCACAAGGGGATAATCGTCATAGGCGACAACGACGTCTATCTGCGGAAGGTTGACGTGGTGTTCCCGGTGCTGCACGGCGCGAACGGCGAGGACGGTACGGTTCAGGGAATATGCCAGCTCGCGGGTCTGCCCTGTGTGGGCTGCGATATGACGAGCTGTGCGGTGTGCATGGATAAGTCGATAACGCACACGGTTCTCGACAAGGCGGGGATAAAAACCGCCGATTATCTGACGTTCTGCCGCGAATCGCTCGGCGATATGGACAGCGCGTGCGATGAGATCGAGAATAAGCTTGGCTATCCCGTTTATGTGAAGCCGTCGAGCGCGGGCTCGTCGGTGGGAGTTTCCAAGGCGGAGAACCGCGCGGAGCTTAAAGAGGGCATAAAGGTGGCGTTCGCGCACGGGCATAAGATCGTCGTGGAGCGCGAGATCGTCGGCAAGGAGGTCGAGTGCGCGGTACTCGGGAACGGCGTCGATCTGCTGGCTTCCGTGCCGGGGCAGATAACGCCCGCCGAGAAGTTCTACGACTACGACGCGAAATACAAGCTCGGAACGTCGGTGCTGGACATTCCCGCGAAAATTACGGACGACGAAATGCACCGTCTGCGCGATATCGCGAAGAAAGCGTATAGGGCGTGCGGCTGCGGCGGCTTGTCGAGAGTGGATTTTTTCGTTACGGAGAACGATATAATACTTAACGAGATAAACACCATGCCGGGCTTTACGCCGATAAGTATGTATTCCAAGCTTATGGAGAATATGGGCATACCGTATCCCGCGCTGCTGGATAGGCTTATTCAGCTTGCGGCGGAGGTAAATTAAATTCAGGGGAGATTAAAAAATATGGATAATTGTTCGATCACTTTGAACATAAAACAAACCTCGGACGGGATAACCGACGAGTCGGAGCTGTTCACGCGCGGCGAGTTCAGGTATCGCGACGGGTCGTATTATATCGATTACGACGAGAGCGAGGCTACGGGCTACGAGGGCAGCCACGCGCAGCTTAAAATCGACAGGAATATGATGACCATGACGAGGACGGGAACAACGTTTTCGGGTCTGGTCTTCGAGGACGGAGTGCGGCATTTCTGCCACTACGGAACGGAGTACGGCGAGTGTATGGTCGGGATAACCACTCACGAGCTGAATAACAGCCTAAACGAGAACGGCGGAAATATTCATCTGCGCTATTCGATAGACGTGAATTCCGGGCTTATGACAGAGAACGAGATAAGCATAAAGGTCAGGATGTAAAAAGGTCATCCAAAAAGGCGCAGATAACCCCGTTTTCGTCAACATGTAGGTTTGCAGCCAAAAAGTCTTTTGTCGGCAAACAGGGGTGCAGTGAGCGGAGCAAAGGCGAACGAGCGAAGCGAGGAGCCGTTTTCGAGCGAACTTGCGGAGGGAGCATAGGGAGCGCAGCGACCGAAGCGGAAGGAGCAAGGCTCGCCGAAATTGCGCAGCGTTTCAAAAAAACACCGCTATCGTCGACCTTTAGGGGAGCAAATAAAAGGTTTTTGTCGACAATCAGGGCAGTTAAAATCAGGAGGACATTTTAAAGTGTATTACAACGCAGTTAAAGACGCCAAGGACGGCGTAAAGGAAATAATAATGAGCGCGATGGGCGGTCTTGCCGGCGCGGGAAAGATACCCGCCGAGCCGCTGCCCGCGTTTCAGGTGACGGTGCCGCAGGACAGCGCGCACGGCGACTTCTCGGCGAACGCGGCGCTTGTTTCGGCAAAGGCGCTGAAAACCAATCCGAGGGCGCTCGCACAGATGATAGCCGACGAGGTAAAGCTCGACGGCACGGGCTTTGACAAAATTGAGGTCGCGGGTCCGGGCTTTCTGAATTTCTACCTCGGCGGGAGCTGGTTCTCGGGCGTGGTAACTAATACGCTGAAGCTCGGCGGCGATTACGGAAAGACCGATCTCGGCGCGGGAAAGCACGTTCTGGTCGAGTTCGTTTCGGCGAATCCCACGGGACCCATGCATATAGGCAACGCGCGCGGCGGCGCTATCGGCGACTGTCTGGCTTCGCTGCTTCAGGAGGCGGGCTACACAGCCGACCGCGAGTTCTACATCAACGACGCGGGAAATCAGATCAGCAAATTCGGGAAGTCGCTCTCGCTGCGTTATATGCAGCTTTGCGGCGAGGACGGTCAAAAGGTTATCGGTGAATTCGGAAACGATATGGAGAAGCTCACCGCCGTAATTTATAACGATACGGAAACATTCCCCATGCCCGATGACGTGTATCTCGGACAGGACATTATCGAGCACGCGAAGAATTTCTACGACAAGAACGGCGGCAAGTTCGCGGATTCCACCGAGGACGAGCGGCAGAAAGCGCTTGTAGATTACGCTCTGCCGATAAACGAGGAGCGTCTGGAAACCGACCTGCTGAAATACCGTATCAGGTACGACAATTGGTTCAAGGAGAGTAGTCTGCACAACAGCGGCGCGGTAAAGGAGGTAATCGAGCATCTCAAGGCGGGCGGTCACACCTACGAGCAGGACGGCGCGCTGTGGCTGAGGGCGACCGACTTCGGCGGCGAACAGGATTTCGTTCTGGTGCGCTCAAACGGTTTCCCGACCTATATCGTGCCCGATATCGCGTATCATTACAACAAGCTGGTAACGCGCGGTTACGATAAGGCTATCGACGTTCTCGGCGCGGATCATCACGGCTACGTAAAGCGCATGAGAATTTGTTTGCAGGCTATGGGTATCGACGAGAAGCGCCTTGACGTGGTTATGTGCCAGATGGTGAACCTCGTCCGCGACGGCGAGGTGGTAAAGCTCTCGAAGCGCTCGGGCAAGGCGATAACGCTCTCGACGCTGCTCGACGAGGTTCCGATAGACAACGCGAGATTTTTCTTCAATCTGCGCGACACGAACACTCACCTCGATTTCGACCTCGATCTTGCGGTCGAGGAAAGCTCCAAGAACCCCGTGTTCTACGTGCAGTACGCACACGCTAGAATATGCCGCGTTCTGGAGAAAATGGCGGACGACGGCGTTAAGTACGGCGGCGGGGCGGTTAAGTTCTCCGAGGAGGCGGAGCTTGCGCTTATCCGCAGAATTGCCGCGCTGCCCGAATTGATAAATGAAGCGGCAGAGGAATACAGTCCGTTTAAATTGACAAAATATGTTTATGAGCTTGCGCAGAGCTTCCATAAGTTCTACGACAGCTGTCCGATAAAGGACGCGGAAACGGAAGTTAAGCTCTCGCGGCTCGCGCTGTGCACGGCGGTCAAGACCGCGATCAAAAATGTTCTGACGCTGTTAAAGATAGAAGCGCCCGAAAAGATGTAAGAACCTGCACCAATAGCTTTGGCGCACGGCTTTTCGGCAAATTTTGCCGTTGTCTGCGTCAAAGCTCCTTGCTGTACATACAGTACAGCGGTGTCGCTTTTCCTTGACAGCGACAAAATTATGCTCGAAAATCCGCACACCTACGCTATTGGTACAGGTTCTAAAAATTCACAGTTAACAAATCAAGTGTAGTTCAATATTTCGGAGGAACAAAATATTATGTATAAGCAGGAGAAAAAGTATTATCAAAAAGCCTTTTTGGTCGCGCTGATATTGGCGGCAATAATGTTTTTACCGTTCGTGATAATCGACGGGGGATATTTCATCTTCTACGGCGATTACAACGCGCAGCAGATACCGTTTTTCAAGATGTGCGTTCAGGCGGTGCATGACGGATTGTCGGCATGGGACTGGCACACCGACCTCGGCGCGAACTTCGTCGGGAGCTATACCTACTACACGCTCGGAAGTCCGTTCTTCTGGTTTATGTGTCTGTTTCCCGCGGCATGGTCGCAGTACCTTATGGCGCCGCTGCTCTGCGTGAAGATAGCGCTTTTCTCGCTGTTCGCGTTCATGTATATCCGGCGGTTCGTTTCCAAGCCGCAGACGGCGCTTATCGGCGGTATTCTGTACGCGTTTTCCAGCTTTAATCTGTATAATATCTTTTTCCAGTTTCAGGACGCGATAATCTGGTTTCCGCTGCTGCTTATCGGGCTTGAGGAAGCCGTTGTCAACAAGCGTCACGCGGTTTTCGCGCTTACTGTCGCGCTGAACGCTCTGGCGAATTACTTCTTCTTTATCGGCGAATGTGTGTTCTTAGTCATTTATTTCTTGGTGCGTTACGCTATGGACAGGCGGTTTATCCTGAATTTAAAGGGATTTCTCTGCCTTGCGTTCGAGAGCGTTGTCGGCGTGATGATAGCGGGAGTGCTGTTTATACCGTCGATATATCAGGTGCTGGACGTGCCTCGCTCGACGAATATACTCACAAACTGGAGCTTCCTTTTTTACGGGAGCGAACAGCGCTACGGGCTTATTCTGGAGAGCCTGTTCTTCCCGCCCGAGGTCGCCGCGCGCAACGCTATGTTCACCGAGGCGAACGCAAAATGGTCGAGTGTGGCGCTCTACCTGCCGCTCTTCGGAATGGCGGGCGTGTTCGCGTTCGTCAAGGGCGCAAAGGGGCATTGGGCGAGGGTGCTGCTGCCTATCTGCCTGCTGTTCGCTATGGTGCCTGGGCTTAACGCGTCGTTCACCATGTTCAACAACAACTTCTACACGCGGTGGTTCTATATGCCCGAGCTTATCTGCTGTCTGGCGACGGTGTACACTCTCGAGCATGACGAGTTGGATCTTAAGCTCGGAATGAAAGCGTGCGCGGTCTGCGCCGCGGTAATGGGCGGTCTGGCTGTGTTCGCGCCGTTCACCAAGAAGGTGACAAATTCCGAGGGCAAGGAGGAAAGCATAGTCGTTCTGAGAATGATGACGGACATGAGTCCCGCGGTATGGGTCGCGCTGTTTATGGCTACGGCTTTTCTGGTTATTCTGTGGCTGGTCATCCGTATGCGCGGGCGTGTTTCATGGGAGGTCTTTATGCGCCGAACCGCCGCGGTGACGGTGTTCTGCTCGCTTATGCTGGGATATTATTTTCTCGGCTACGGCAGGATCATCGGTCCTAAGGTCGGACGGTTCAACAAGATGGTCGACGCGGAGTTCAATATCGACGACCCCGACTTCTACCGCATTGAGGGAATCGACGAAACAAATAACGTAAATATGTTCTGGGGCATGAGCTCGATGAAGAGCTTTACGAGCATAGTTCCCGGCTCGACGTTTGAGCTGTACGATCTTGCGAGGGTAATGAAGGACAACGGAACGCGTTCTGTAAATTCCGCGCCCGAGCTGACGCATTACGCATTCAGGGCGCTGACCCGTGTAAAGTATATAATGATACCGCACGATATGAGCGAATCCAAGCGCAAGTCGACGCTTCGGGATCTGGAGATCTACGAGTATTACGATACACAGGGGTTTTACGATATCTACAAGTCGGATTTCGCGCTGCCCATGGGCTTCGCGTATGACAGCTATTTCCTTGAGGAGGAGGCAAAGGGCAACAAAAAGGTGGACAACCTTATGATACGCGCCGCTATCCTCACCGAGGAGCAGGAGGAGAAGTACAAGGATATCTTGGAGCACGACGAGGATACCGCGTGGGAGATATCGGAGGAGCGGTTCAGGCTGGACGCGCAGGAGCGTATCAACGAGGGCGTGGTGCAGTTCAGCATAAACAAAAAGGGCTTTACGGCAATGAGCGACTACGACAGCGAAAAGCTGGTGGTGTTCAGCGTGCCGTGGTGCAAGGGCTGGTCCGCGACGGTCAACGGAAGTCCCGTAGAGGTCGACAAGGTAAACGGCGGGCTTTGCGCGATACGCGTTCCCGAGGGAATATGCGAGATCTCGTTCGTGTACGAGACCCCGGGACTTAAGTACGGAATTATCGCGACGATAGCGGGCGTTGTGCTGCTCGGCGTGTACTTCGTGATATTTGTGGTTCTCAGACGCGAAAAGGGATATTCGTATGTTCATTTGTACGACCTCGATCAGGTTGACGGCGTCAAGGCGCATAAGTCGTATATCAACAGGCTCTCGGAGCAGATTTACGATTCGCCCGAGCGCACGGAGCGTTCGGAAAGCGGAATAAAGTTCCCCGAAAAGAGGGAGAGCTTTATGGATACGGAGCGCGTGGATTTCAACATTCTCCGACCGGGCGAGTTGTCCAAGGAGGGCGAGGCAGACCGCGTTATGGAGGAGCTGGACGAGGAGAAAAAGGACGGCGAATAACGCGCGAAAAGGCTCTGAGTCTGAACGCAGCAAAAGGCATTCAGCCAAGAGCGGCAAACAAAACATGCAGCAAAAGGCTTTGAGCTAAGAGCAGCAAATAAAACATGCAGTAAAAGGCTTTAAGCTAAGAGCTACAAAAAATACGCAGTCAAAGGCTCTTAGCCGAACAGCCGCAATAAAAATACGCAGGGGCAAAAGTCGCAAGCGACGATGACGACGGAGCGGAACGAAGTGAAGCGGAGGAGTTATCGTCGGCTAGGCGAACGAAGTGAGCCGGTGCGAGCTTTTGCCTTTGAGATCAGGAGAATGTTATGCATTTAAGTGAGAAAACATTAACAAGCGAGCAGAAGTTTGACGGAAAGATAGTCAAGCTGTTTTTGGACAAGGCGGAGGTCGAGAACGGCGACACGGTAACGCGCGAGGTGATAAAGCACCCGGGCGGCGTGTGCGTCGTGGCGCTCGATGAGGAGGATAACGTGCTGTTCGTAAGGCAGTTCCGGTATCCGCACCAAAAGGTGCTGTTGGAGATCCCCGCGGGAAAGCTGGAGTACGGCGAGGATCACCGCGCCTGCGGACTCCGCGAGCTTAAGGAGGAAACGGGCTGCACCTGTGACAGCTTCGAGTATCTGGGATATCTGATACCGACCCCCGCTTACGACACGGAGATAATTCATATGTATCTGGCGCGCGGACTGCATTACGGTACGCAGAAGCTGGACGCGGACGAGTTCCTCGAGGTAGAAAAAATACCGCTTGAAAAAGCGGCGGAAATGATAATGAATAATGAAATTGGAGACGCAAAGACACAGATAGCCGTTCTGAAAACCAAGCTGCTGCTCGGCAGGTAAGCTATTGGATATATTCGTTGTAGGCAGTGAGAATTTTCTCCTCGATCTCCTCGCGGACGTTTGAGGATATGGGGTGAATGATGTCGCGGAAAACTCCGCTGTCCTCGCGGCGGCTGGGCATTGCCACGAACATTCTCTCGTCGCCCTGAACGAGCTTGATGTCGTGTATGGCAATGGCGTTGTCGATGGTTATCGAAACCACCGCGCGAAGCCTGCCCTCGTGCATTGTTTTTCTGATTTTAATGTCGCTGATTTCCATTTTTTCCTCCGTTATCAAGGAAACGCGGGTCAGAGCAGCGTGTTGCGCCGCGCTCCGACCGCCGTATCCTATAAAAGAATTTTGACAATACTATTTTGGGAAATTGTGCGGCGGATTATTCATAAATTTTCCGGGCGCGGCATATATTTTTTGGAATCATATACTGGGAGGAATATTCTGTGGAGAACTTTCTTACGGGCAAAAAGCATATTCATTTTATAGGAATTGGCGGCAGCGGAATGTATCCACTGGCGCAGATCCTGCATACCAAGGGGTATTATCTGACTGGCTCGGACAACAACGAAACCGCGACGCTCGAAGCCGTGCGGAAAATGGGTATTCCCGTAACGCTCGGGCAGAGGGCGGAGAATATCGAGGGCGCGGATCTGATCGTGTTTTCGGCGGCGATAATGGAGGATAATCCCGAGCTTATCGCGGCGAGAAAGGCGGCGGAAAACGGCGTTCGGCTGGCGGAGAGAGCGGAGCTGTTGGGTCTGGTGACGGAGCGGTTTTCAAAGGCGTTCTGCGTTTCGGGAACGCACGGCAAGACCACGACCTCGTCAATGCTCACGTCGATACTTCTGGCGGCGGGGGTCGACCCGTCGGCGGTCATAGGCGGAAAGCTCCGCGCTATCGGCGGCAGCGGACGCGCGGGAAAATCGGAGTATATGGTGTGCGAGGCTTGCGAGTTCAAGGACACGTTTCTGCATCTGTTCCCGAATATCTCCGTTATCCTCAATATAGACGAGGATCACATGGATTATTTCAAGACCATGGATAATCTCAAGGCTTCGTTCGTGAAGTTCTGCGATATGACGACCGACCTTATTATCGCGAACGGCGGCGACGCGAACACCATGGAGGTCATTAGAAAGTGCAATTCGGCGGCGAAATTCGTGACCTACGGTGCAAGCGAGAGCAACGATTTCTACGCGGCGGATATACGGCAGATATCGGATTTTAAGCGCGAGTTCACTCTGATGAACAAGGGCGAGGAGCTGTGCCGTATTGAGGTGAACGTTCCCGGGCTGCATAATGTTTACAACGCGGTGGCGGCTTGTGCGGCGGCGTATTCGGCGGGAATTCCCGTCGACGCGTTACAGCGCGGAATGGAGAGCTTCACGGGAGCAATGCGGCGGTTTGAGAAGCTGGCGGAAATAAAGGGCGTAACATTCGTGGATGACTACGGACATCACCCCGCCGAGATCGCCGCGACTCTGAAAACCGCAAAGGAGATGTCGTTTAAGCGCGTGTGGTGCGTTCATCAGCCGTTCACATATTCGAGGACGGCGGCGCTGCTGGACGAATTCGCCGAGGCGCTGTCGATAGCGGATAAGGTCGTGCTGACGGAAATAATGGGCAGCCGCGAGAAGAACACATATAATATTTATTCCAAGGACTTAGCCGCGAAGATAGACGGCTGCGTGTGGTTCCCGACGTTTGAGGAGGTCGCGCGGTATGTCGTGGAGAACGTTCGGGAGGGCGATCTGGTGATAACGACAAGCTGCGGCGACGTGTACAAGGTCGCCGAGATGATGATTGAAATGATGAAAAATAAGGCAAGCTGAAAAAATGTGCAGCAAAGCTGTTATACCAAAATGCAAGCTCTCGGGTTGCAGCGAGAGCGAAACATTTTAAATAAGCGTAAGATATAGGGTGGCAGTGAGCGGAGCAAAGGCGAACGGAGCGAAGCGAAGAGAGCCGTTTTCGAGCGAACGTGCAGAGCGTCGGGAGCGCAGCGACCAAAGCGGAGCACGGCTCGCCGAAATTGCGAAGCTTTCAAAATAAGGAGGATATATGAACGAAAAAATCAAAGAGTTTATCGAAGCCCATGAGGACGAAATGGTGAGAGATCTGTCGGAGCTGGTGGCAATTCCGAGCGTTGCGGGCGACCGCGAGCGCGAAGCTCCGTTCGGCGCGGAGGCTAAGCGCGCTCTGCTTAAAGCGGAGGAGCTGTGCAAGACAATGGGGTTCAGGACGCGGCTTATCGGCGGCGCGGTGCTGTGCGCCGATCTGGGCGACGAACCGGAGTTGGGTATTCTGGCGCATCTGGACGTGGTTCCCGTGCAGGCGGAGAACTGGAACACCGACCCGTTTTCGCTCACTGAAAAGGACGGCGTGCTGTTCGGGCGCGGCGCTATCGACGATAAGGGCCCCGCCGTGGCGGCAATGTGGGCGCTCAACGCGGTGAAGTCGCTCGGGATTCCGCTTAAAAAGGGCGTTCGTCTGATTTTCGGAACTGACGAGGAGAACGGCTCTAAAGATCTGGAGATCTACAAGGAGCACGCGAAATTCCCGCCCAAGGTGTTCACGCCCGACGGCAGCTTCCCCGTTATCAACGTTGAAAAGGGAATGTTGAGCGTGAAGTTCAGCGGAAACACGGGCGGCAACTATATGGAGTTCCGCGGCGGAATTATCCCGAACGCGGTTCCCGACAAGGCGAAGACGATAATGCGCCGCGTCACCGCCGATAAGGTCAGGGCGGCTATTCCCGAGGAGTCGGAGGCGAAGTTTACCGTGACCGAACGCGGCGACAACGTTTTCATATCCTGCGACGGTCTGGCGGCTCACGCTTCAACTCCCGAAAAGGGCGTGAACGCGGTAACGGCGCTGCTCTCGCTTATGAACCGCGTGACGGACGAGCCGGGGCTTCGCGGAATTGAAAAGCTGTTCCCGTTCGGTGAAACGGACGGATCTTCTTTCGACTTGAAGTGCTCCGACGAAAGCGGCGCGCTCACCTGTGTTCTGAGCACGCTGGCTATTATGCCGTCGGGCGAGTGCGAGGGAACGGTAGATATACGTTTCCCGACCTGTACCGATCTGCAAAAGGTCAAGGATAAGGTGGCTGCGGCTTTTGACGGTCATAAACTGAAGTACGAGATAGTTATAGGCAACGAGCCGCACACAGTTTCCGAGGACAGCGAGTTCGTAAAGCAGCTTCTGGCGGTCTACGAGAATGTCGAGGGCGAAAAGGGCAGATGTATCGCGATAGGCGGCGGTACGTACGTACATAATATCGACGGCGGCGTGGCGTTCGGCGCGGAGCGCGGAGATACGGACTACCATATGCACGGTGCAAACGAGTTCATCACAAGGGAAGAGCTGCTTAAGGACGCGGTGCTGTTCGCGCACGCGATTGTGGAAATTTGCGGATAATTTCATAAAATCGTAAGAAAATTGTAATAATCCGCTATTGCCATTTTGGGTGGAAGATGTTATAATATAGAAAGAAAACGAATTCCGGCGGTTTGTTCAAGGGGGAAGATAAAATGAAAGCATATATGAGGTTAGGCGCGGCGGCTTTGCTGTCGGCTGTGGCGGTGGCTGCCTGCGGCTGCAATAAGCCCGCCGCGCGCCCTACGGGCGGAAATGTTTCGTCTATCGTTATAAATTCGTCAAACGGCGCGGCGAACAGTGCGGGCGGTTCAAGCTCATCGGGCGGATCGGGTTCGGATACTTCCGTGCCGAATGATACAACGATCAGCGCGGACAAAACTATCGCGGCGAGTGAAACTTTAACGATAAAGAAAGGCGAGACCTTGTACATAAACAGCGGCGCGGAGCTTACGGTCGAGGGAATAATCGACTGTGCGGAGGGCGGCTCGATCAAAATACAGAGCGGCGGCGCGCTGCTGCTCGGCGGTAAAATGAAGCTCGATGGAGATCTGGAGCTGGGCGGAAAGCTCGGCATACGCGAGAGCGGCGAGATCGCGGGCGGCGGCGAGCTTACGGTGGTAAATTCGTTCGACGATATCGACTGCGAGGGCACGTGCACGGCGAAGATAAAAGCGCCCAAGCCCGTTGAAAAGGACGGTCTGACGACGGTCGGCGGAGTGCTTATCGTCAACAAACAATACACCGTTCCCGAGGACTACGGCGACGGGCTTGTGATCGACGAGGCGTATGACAAGCTGCTCGAAATGCGCGAGGATACGGGTTTTACGCTGACGCTGTGTTCGGGTTTCCGCAGCTATGACACGCAGAAGGAACTTTTTGAGTATTATTGCAGTATCGACGAATATGAAAAAGTTGTGATGTATTCGGCGGAGCCGGGTCACAGCGAGCACCAGACGGGTCTGGCAATGGATCTCGGCGAGGTCACGGAGTACTACGCGGAGACCGAGGAGGGCGCGTGGCTCACCGAAAACTGCTACAAATACGGCTTCATAATCCGCTATCCCGGGGACGGCACGGACAAGACGGGCTACGACTACGAGCCGTGGCACGTGCGTTATCTCGGAAAGAGCACGGCAAAGCTGGTTGTCGACAGCGGACTTACTCTCGAGGAATTCCTCGGGGTCTGAACCGAATAAAAACATTAAAGGCGGGGGTCTCCCGCCTTTTATTTGTTTCCGATTTTTTTAAATGTGAAGGTTTGGTTATTTTCCTTATTTCTCAAAACCCTTTGTTAAGCCTTTTTTATCAATACTTACATTGAAAACGAAAACATTTCACAAAATATTGTACAAAGTTAATAAAATCTATTGACACGCGCCGATTTTTTAGGTATAATTATTACATAGGCATAGCTGCGGCATTGCGGCAGTTTCTTCCTATGACCGAAGCCTAAAAGGAGATAAATTATGGCAGATTTAGTTAATGAAATGCTTGACAAGTTCATGGCGCTCCTGCAGGAGGATAAGCAGATATCCGCCGATATGGACGCCGCTTTCAAGGAATACAACGATTACTGCGCTTCCTCGGAGAACGACCTCAACGAGAAGATCGGGGAGATCCACGAGAAAATGCATAAGCTCGATTATCTTATTGAGTACGCAAAGGAACACGCTATGCCCGAAAACCTCGAGGAGGCTGCGACGCCGTTTGAAACGTCGGCGGGTCAGCTCGAGAGCATACGCCAGACGATAAAGCTCGATTCGCACAACGACCCCAACGCCGAAAGACTGTACACAAAGGTCACGGGGCAGAAGCTGTTCTACGAGCAGAAGATCGAGCAGACGCGGCATCTTATCGAGGGCAGCAAGGTGCAGGCGAAGCGCCAGTACGACAGCGACGTTTCCGCGCTCAACGAGCGCAAGGAGAAGCACGATGAGAACGTCAAGGCTTACATACAGTCGAACGATTTCAAGGAGTATTTAAAGCTTCTCACATTTGATAAATCCGCGTTTAACAGCCCCGGCACGGCAAATCTGCCGAGCAGGGACTTCATCAGTCTCGGGCAGCGCCGTGTAAAACTCACCGTGCCCATGGAGGTCGAGAACGAGCTTTCCGCGATTTCCAACGGCGAATACAACGCCGCCGCGCGTACTATCGGCGCGCCTTATCAGATCTCCACGAAGAAGGGCGGAGTGCTTTATCTCGACTACGACGACCGCAACCGCGCCTATCTTATGGGCGGCATACAGAGGCTGCTGCTCAATCTTATAAAGTACGTTGGGCAGGACATTACCGATATGCTGTTTTGCGAGCCTGCTACGTTCAGCGCGGACAGCCTTGGGAATATCGCGGCGCTCGGCAAGGGCATAAATCCGTTTATCACCGTGCCGCAGTCGCTCGGCGAGGCTGAGGCAAAGCTTGAGGAATTCACGGAGGCGGCGCAGACCTCTCCCACGCCGGACAAGGTATCGCGCGTGCTTGTGCTGTGCGATTTCCCCGAGAATTATATGGGAGATATGACCGAAAGAGCCGCCGCGCTGTGCAGGATCGCACGGCAGAACGGCGTGCTTGTGTTGCTCACACACGGAATGTCCGCGGACGAAACTCCCGTTGAACGCGAAATGCGCACGCTGTCGACCTCTATCCGCAGCAGAAACGGCGGCTTCTGGCTCGAGGAGCAGCGCGAGAGCCTGTTCTGGTATTCCGCGCCCTCGGATATCCCGGAGGAGATCCGCCGCGTATACGTAGATCTGCGCCGTCAGCAGGGCGCTCAGGCGGCTCATGAGCATGAGGCAGCCGCTGTTCAGCCCGCGCCCGTTGCTCCGGGTACTGCGGGAGCTGCCGCGTCGGCAGTTGCCACCGCTGTTTCCGCTGCTCCGTCTGCTCCGTCTGCTCCGTCTGCTCCGTCTGCTCCCGTTGAAGCCGTTCAGCCCGTTCAGCCCGCGCAGCCCGTTGAGCAGGTTCAGCAGGTTCAGCCCGTAAACGAGGTACACGAAGAGCCGCCGCACGTTGCGGAATTTGCGCCGCCCGTTCACGAGGAGATACCCGTTCACGAGCCGGTGCCACAGCCCGCTCAGGCGGTTCAGCCCGAGCCTGTTCATTCCGCTCCGGAGCCGATACACAGCGCTCCCGAGGTACATAACGAACACGTTCCCGGGCATAAGGCGCCCGAACACAGACCGCCCGTAAGCGCAAAGGGCGTCAAGGGAAGCCGCGCTCTCCCGGAGATAAAGATCGGAATGAACGTCGGCAGCGACCCCGTGAATATCGACCTCGGCGGCGTTTCGTTTATCTGCGGCAGCCGCGGCGGCGACAGGGAAATGCTTACAGACAGGATCATCACGCAGATAATCGCGGTAACTCACCCCGACGACGCGGAGCTGTGGCTGTTCGACTGCGGCGGCGGAGAGCTTGCGAAGTACTCCGAGAACCCCGCGCCGCACATTAAATACGACGTTGCGGATTCGGACGAGGAGACCGCGTTCGATCTTATCGACGTTGTTTCGGCTAAGCTGGAAAAGCGCGTTATAGAGTTTGAACGGAACGGCTGGGCGGACTATTCGGCTGTGCCCGCGAATGTTCTTATGCCGCGCGTTTTCGTGGTGATAAATGAGTTTACCAAGCTGCTTGAGAACATCGGCGGCGCTCCGAGATATTTCGGCAGAAATTACACGACGAAGCTTTCAAGGCTGTTCAGAAGCTGCAATAAATACGGTATACACTTCCTGCTGACCGCAGAGGCGTTCTTCGAGAACGGAAAGCGCCCCGCGTGCTTTGAGGGCGTTACCGTGCATTGCGGAATGGCGGTTTCGGGCTGCGACATCGGCGTCAAGGAAATGTTCAGCCAGATAAAGCTGTACGAAAACGAAATCGAATCGCTGAAAAAAGTTCCCGACGGCTGCGCGTTCACCGCGGCGGAGGGCAGCGCCGAGGGCTTGACCATGGTGCGTATTCTGACCGCGCAGATGCCCTTGGATATTGGCTTCACCGCCGTTCCCGAATACTCGGAGAATTACGGCGTGTACGTTGACAAGCACCCGCTTCTCGCGGACAGAAAGCTGCGCGTTTCTCGTGAGGACCGCAGCGCGGCGCGCGCGGAGCTTATCGCGGCGCGCGGCAAGAACGAAACGCTGTTGTTCCTCGGCGAGCCGTGCCGCTTCAGAGCGGAATATCCCATTCGTCTGTACGAGGAGTTCGGCGAAAATCTGCTGGTCATCGCTCCCGAGCGCGAAAAGAGCGGCGCGGCGGCTATGGTCGCGGCGGCTCTGCAATCGCTTAAAGAGCAGGGTATCGCGGCGGAAGTCCTCGCGTGGAAGAGCAACCCCGTGTATGCCGAGCTTAAACGCGGCGGAGCGCTTGAGGGCGCGAATGTTCTCGAAAGCGAGGACGCGGAGAAGCGCGTAAAGGAGCTTTCCGCAGACATCGCGGCGGGCAAGCACAGCGCGGCGTTCGAAATAGTTCTCGGCGGCGATCTGATGATGGCGGCAATGCACGCCGACGACTGCCTTGCCGACCTTAAACGCGCGCTGGTAAAGGGTTCGCGGCACGGAGTACACTTTATGTTCGTGTCGGGAAGCGTGGCTCAGCTCGCGACGGGCTTCATCTCGCTGTTCAGACACAAGCTGGTGTTCTCCTGCCCGCGCGTCGAGGCGGAGAAAATACTTCGCGATACAAGCTGCGATCTGCAGGAGAGCGCGTTCAGGCTGTCAAACGATTACGACGAGCTGACAATGGCGCCTTATCTGTTATAATTTAGTTGAAGAGATATTTAGGAGATTGATTATGGGTTTAATTGAAGATCTCGCGCTGCTGGGAGCGGATACGGACGACGGTCTGACAAGGTGCATGGGCAATTCGGCGCTGTACGAGCGTATGCTGAAAAAGCTGCCGAAGGTCGTCGCGGAAGCGCCCGTAATGCCGTATGTGGAGTCGGGCGACCTCGATACGGCGCTTACTAACGCGCATACGTTAAAGGGCGTCGTGGGCAATCTTTCGCTTATGCCGCTTTACAACAACTACACCGAGATAGTAAATCTCTTTCGCGACGCCAAGCCGGAAAAAGCGACGGAGCTGCTTGCCGAAACGCTGAAAATTCAGCAAAGCTTTGTGGACTGCATTAAAAAGTACGAGTGATGTGAAAGGGAGGTTGGTATGAAAAATTCGATTTTGATCGTAGACGATCAGGAGATAAACCGCGTGCTTCTCGCGGAGCTTTTCAAGGATGAGTTCAATATCATAGAAGCGGAAAACGGTCAGCAGGCGCTGGATATAATCAACGAGGACAACAGTATAATCGCGGTAATGCTTGATCTGATAATGCCCGTTATGGACGGAATGAGCGTTCTGTCGGAGCTTAACAGAACCGGAAAGATCTACCATATCCCCGTGTTCATAATCACGGCGGCTGACAATATGCAGATGCTTACGGGCGCGTACAATCTGGGCGCGGTGGACATCATCTCCAAGCCGTTCCGTATGTGCTTTATCAAAGCGAGAATCGGGAATATTATCGAGTTGTACCGCCACAGAAACGAGCTTGTGGATATGGTCAACGAGAGCGTCGACAAGATGTCCAAGATCAACGATAAAATGGTGGAAACGCTGGCGACGATTATTGAATTCCGCGACTGCGAGTCGGGCGAGCACGTCAGGCGTATAAAGGACATCACCATAAAGCTTATGACCAAGGTGAGCGATATGTTCCCCGAATACCACCTCGACAAATCCACGATCACGAAGATCGGCACCGCGTCCATTCTCCACGACGTGGGGAAGATCGCCATTCCGGACAGCATACTGAAAAAGCCCGGACGGCTCACGCCCGAGGAATTCGAGATCATGAAGATACATACCGTCAAGGGCTGCGATATTCTGGCGCAGATGCCCGAGGACATTATGGATCACGAGGTGTACCGTTACAGCTACGACGTCTGCCGCCACCACCACGAGCGCTGGGACGGACGCGGTTATCCCGACGGACTTAAAGGCGACGAGGTGTCCGTCTGGGCGCAGGTAGTTGCGGTGGCGGATGTTTTCGACGCGCTGACCTCGCCGAGAGTGTACAAGGCGGCGTTCGACTACGATACCGCGATACAGATGATAAACGAGGGACAGTGCGGACTGTTCAACCCGAAGATACTCGACGCGTTCAATCTTATCGCGGACGATATTGTCAGGAAGCGCCGCGTTAACGAAAAAACCGAATAATCAAAGCGCCGTATCTTTCCTGATACGGCGCTTTCAATTAAGCGAAATCAAAGTCGATAAAGCCGCCGTTTACGTTGACGGTCACGCATTTTACCTTGACCTTATCGCCGACGGTGAATACCTTGCCGTTCGCCGCACCGGTGAGAATGACTCCGTGCTGCACTTCGTACTCGCCGAGCGGCAGCCGCGAAACGGAGATCATACCCTCGACGGTGTTGGGGAGCGCGACGAAGATACCGCTCGGCGAAACTCCCGAAATGAAGCCGTCAAACTCCTCGCCGACGTGATTTTTCATATACTCCGCCATGTAGAAATTCTCGCATTCGCGCTCGCAGCGGACGGCGGAAAGCTCGGTATTGCTTGCCTGCATTGCGGCTTCGGCGGCGAATTTTTTGTATTTCTTCGTGAGCTTCTCGGTCGAGAGCGCGTACACGTAATCGGTGAGTATGCGGTGAATGGACAGGTCGGCGTAGCGGCGGATCGGCGAGGTGAAGTGCGCGTACTCGGGCATTACCAGACCGTAGTGTCCAAGCGGCTCGTCGGAGTACTTCGCTTTCATCATAGTCCGCAGCACAATGCGGTTTATGACCGTGTACTTGTCCGTGTCCTTACTGTCGCGGATAACCTTTGCGAGGTCGGCTGCCGTGGAGCGCTCGGAAATGCCCTCGGGGTTAACTCCCAGCGCCGTCAGCGTATCGCCGAGGGTCAGCAGCTTCTCCGCTGCGGGCGCTTCGTGAACGCGGTACACGAACGGGAACTTCTCTTTCATCGCCAGAGCCGCCGCCGCGTTGTTCGCCATAAGCATAAACTCCTCGATTATGCGCTCGGCAACTCCGCGCTCGCGGGGCTTTACATCGATACAGGCTCCGTTCTCGTCGGTGATTATCTTTGCTTCTACCGTGTCGATCTCGGGAGCGCCGCGGTTTACTCGGTTTTTCTCGAGTATCTCCGCAAGCTCGCGCATTATCGGGATCCGGTCGATAACGCGGTCGTATTTCGCCTTTATCTCGTCGTCGGCGGTGTCGTCGAGTATCTTGTTGACCTCGGAGTAAACGCCCTTTACGCGGCTTCTGATGACCGTTTTCTCGAAGCGGTAATTCAGCAGCCTGCCGTCCGCGGAAACGTTCATCAGGCAGGAGAACGCAAGCCTGTCGACATTCGGGTTGAGCGAACAAATGCCGTTGGAAAGCTCTTTCGGGAGCATGGGAACGACCTTGTCCGCATAGTAGATCGACGTTCCGCGCGTGAAAGCCTCCTCGTCGAGCGCCGAGCCCTTTTTAACGTAATGCGAAACGTCCGCGATATGCACCCCGAGCTTGTATCCGCCGTCGATACGCGCAATGGATACCGCGTCGTCGATGTCCTTGGTGTCCGCGCCGTCTATCGTGAAGATAGGCTCGCCGCGCAGATCGAGCCGCCTTGCGACCTCGTCCGCGTCCGGCTCGTCAATGTCGAGCTTAGCCGCCTCGTGAAGCACCTCGTCGGGGAACTCGATATGCAGATTGTTGACGAGCATATACGCCTCCGCGCCCGCCTTTGCGCTGTCCGCCGAGCCGAAGCCCTCCGCTATTGCGACGGTGTGGTCGAAGTGACGTTCGCCGCGCTTCTTGATCGAGAACGCGACCTTATCGCCGACGTGAAGCGGGTTAGAGCCTGCTTTCGCGATGTAAAGCGGCTCGTCGCAGAGCTTGTCCGGAAGCACCATAAGGCGGTTGCCCTCCGCGACGATAACGCCCGTCAGCAGCATATCGCTTTCCTCTAGAACCGCCAGCACGACGGCTTCCGCGCTTCTGTCGCCGTCGGGGTCGGCGGTCTTTTTCGCGAGAACGACGTCGCCCGGGATAGCGCCGCACATATCGCGCCCGCGCACGAAAAACTCAACGGGAAACTCGCCCTGCGCCGTCATGAAGCCCGATTTCGGCGTAACGCGCGTTATCACGGCGGTGAAATAATCCTCGGCGTTCTTCAGCCGCCACACGCCCTTTTTGTTGGTTACGTCGCCGAATTTCTTCATTCCCGCAAGGTCGTCCGAGAGCTTCTTGGCGAGCTTTTTCGGCAGGTCGAGCGTTTTTGCCAGCTCCTTTTCGGTAAGACCGTCCTCCGACTTGTACAATGCCGTTAAAATACTGATCTTAAGCCTGTTCATAAGCAATTCCTTTCTTTGATTTATCATTCGTAATTAACGCTGAAATATTCGGAAATACCCGAAAGGGCAGCCGTCGTATTATAGAAAATATCGGTGTCAAGTGCAGTCACTCGACACCGAAGTACTTCTATATCACACGCGCCGGGACTGCCCGAAGCTTTTATTGAGCCGACGAGCTGCTGTCGCCCGAGGAGCTTCCGCTGTCCGTGCCTGTCGATGAGCCGCTGTCGGCGCTGCTGCTATCCGAGCTGTCCGTGCTGCTTGAGCTGTCCGAACTATCCGAGCTGCTGTCCGAATCACCGGAACTGCTGTCCGAATCGCCCGATGTCGAATTGCTGTCGCTCGAAACTACCGAAGAGCTTGACGAGTTATTGTCGCTGCTGCCGCCCCAGTAAACATTGATGACGTTTACCGCCAGCGCAAGCACGAAGAACACGACAGCCGCGATTATGGTCGCCTTGTTGAGCATGGCTTCCTTGGTGCGCCCCGCGTTTTTCTGATAGTAGCTGTCCGCGCTCGAACCGGAGATCGACTGCGACATCTGCGTTTTGGTGTCCTTCATAAGAACGACGATAACTATAAATACACAAGCGAGAATCAGAACGATCGCGCTGATAATTTCAAAAACTCCCATTTCGTGAACTTCCTCCAAAATATAAATGTTTACGATACCATACCTACCAATTATAACACAATAATGCAGAAATTTCAAGTGCTTTTGCGAATTTTTTTAATATATTTTTTTCTGATGTTATAATGTGTATAAATTATAGCCAAAAAATTATTGACTTTTTTATGCAAGTATGATATAATATAAGTTGAAAAGTAGTTTTTTTCGAGGGCAAAGCTATGGTCAAAGCGGTAATATTTGATATGGACGGGCTGCTGCTCGATACGGAGAAGCTGTTGGTGCGGTTCTGGGTGCAGGCTGCGAACGAGGCGGGGTTCCCGATGAAGAGGGAGCAGGCGCTGGCTATTCGTTCGCTGCACAGGAAATTCGCGATACCGTATTTGCAGGGAATTTTCGGGACGGAGTTCGATTATGTGAGGATACGTTCGAGGCGAATGGAGCTTATGAACGCGTATCTCGCCGAGCACCCGTTGGAGCTTAAACGCGGCGCGGAGGAGCTTCTGGAGTTCCTCAACAAAAGCGGGATCCCTGCTGCGATCGCCACGGCGACCGATTTTGAGCGTACAAAGGATTATCTTACACGGGTAGGAATTTTCGGCTGCTTTGACAGGATAGTCTGCGCGACCATGGTGGAGGAGGGCAAGCCGAAGCCCGATATCTATCTGTACGCGGCAAAGGAGCTTGGGTTCGCGCCCGGCGAGTGTATGGCGCTGGAGGATTCCCCGAACGGCGTTAGGTCGGCTGCCGCAGCGGGCTGCGTTACGGTAATGGTGCCGGATCTTACTCCTCCCGACGAGGAGCTTTCGCGTCTGATCTGCGCAAAGGCGGATTCGCTCGGCGACGTTGTCGGGCTGGTGAAAGAGCTTAACTGCGCGGCATTATAAACACGGCTATCGTCAATATTCAGTAATAAAAGTAAATAGATTCTTGTCAACAAACAAGGGTGCAGTGAGCGGAGCCAAAGCGGCAAGCCACATATAAAATACGCAGGGGCAAAAGTCGCCGAAGCGATAAATCGCACCTACGAGCGGTATTGCCGCAGCGGAGCAAACGAAGTGAGCATAGCGGAGTGAGTGGTGCGAGCTTTTGCCATCAAGATAGGAGTGGATTTTATGGCTGACAGTGAACAGTTCCTTAAGATCGACGGACGTGTCGAGATAAACTGTGACAGCGGCGGGAGAGTCGCGAACATGATACTCCACGCCCCCCAGAACGGAGGGTCGGACGTCACGTTGGAGCAGGCGGAGGCTGAAATCGCCCGTCTTGGTATCGTGACGGGTCTGGATAAGGATAATATCAAGCGCGTGGTCAATGAAAAGGTGTACGAGCTGAATGTGTGTATCGCCACGGCAATTCAGCCGAAAAAGGGCAAAAACGGCTATATGAATTTCCGGTTTGACAAGGAGCATAAGCTGAAGCCGCGCCAGAACGAGTTCGGAATCACGGATTACCGCGAGCTGAACGCTATCGTGCCTATTCATAAGAATGAGATCATCGCGGATATCATTATGCCCGAGGAGGGCGTTCCGGGAACGGATATCTACGGAAAGACCATTCCCGCCGAGCCGGGGGATCCGACAAAGGTTTCGCTCGGCAAAAATACGCTTGTGACTACGGACGGGACTAAGGTCGTCGCGGCGTGCGACGGTCATATCGTATTCGGCAACGGCAGCTTTCAGGTGGAGGACGCGGTCACGATAAAGACGGATCTCGACCTGTCGGTCGGCAATATCAGCTTTTTCGGCGACGTTCATATAAAGGGCAACGTAATGGAGGGCTTTTCCGTCAACGCGGGAAAGAACGTCAAGATCGACGGTTCGGTGTTCGGCGGCGAGATAACCGCGGGCGGCAACGTGACTATCGTCGGCGGCTGCATAAACTCGAAGCTCAACTGCGACGGCAACGCTGACGTGGGCTTCTGCGAGAACGCGGAGATCTTCGTCAAAGGGGATATCATCTCCAAGCAGTTCGCGTTCTGCAACGTTTTTTGTTACGGGGCGCTTACCGCAAAGGGAACGCACGGGGTCATTTCGGGCGGAAAGGTCACGTCCATGCACGACGTGAACGCGGGAATTATCGGCTCGGAGAAGTACACCGCGACCGAGGTCTACATCGGCGACGGCTCGGTGCTGTTCGCAAGACGGCGCGAGGCGGAGGCGGATCTGAAGGAGTCTATCCGTATATTGGATCTGGCTGTGAAAAATCTCGTGTTCCTCAAGCAGCGCAAGCTGGCACAGGGCGGCGTTCTGACAGAGCCGCAGCAGCGCGCTTACAGAACGGAAACGCAGAACAAGCTGTTCCACTCTATGCGCAAAAATGAAATACAAGCGCTGATCGACAAGCTCGACGAGGATATCAAAAACAAGGATTATCTGAGCGCCCGCGTTTCGGGAAAAATTTTCCCGGGCGTCAGGTTCTGCGTCAACTTTCTGACGCTGGACATCACCGAAACGCTTACACGGTCGAAGGTGACTATCGTCGACGATAAGCTGGCGGCGATCCCGTTATAAGATCATTTACAATATTCGCGTAATAAAGACGCAATGTGACAAGGAAATGTGCGTATTATGACGAATATATGAAAATAGTTACAGAATTGTAACCTTTTTGAGGTCGTTTTGCTATTGATTTTTAATGTGAAATATAGTATAATTAAAGTATAAAATCACCATAATTCCCGGTAATATCATTGCCGTCAGAGGAGATTAAATGAAGAACAATATACTGATAATCGCCGTCGTGACGCTTGTCGCGCTTGGCGTGATCGTTGCAGTAATACTCGCAAGCGTACTCAACAGCACGGATACTCCCGATGATCCGAGCGACAGCAGCGGATATTCCGTTGTTATTCCGCCCGATCCGGAAAGCCCCGGCACGTCGGACGACCCTTCGGACAGCCACACTTCCGACCCGTCAACGGACGAGCCCGCTCCGTCGGATAGCTCTGACAGCACGGACAGCTCCGATAACAGCAGCGCCGTCAGCGGCGAGGCGGAAAGGATAGTCGCCGCGGCGAATTCGCTGATCGGCGTACCGTTCGCGGAGAACGGCAGCGATCCTGACGGCTTCGATAATTCCGGGTTCATATACTACGTTCTTCGTGAAAACGGTTACATCACCTGCCCCAGAGGTACGGAGGCTCAGTCGCGAATGGGTACGCGGCTCGGCTACGACGAGATCAAGGAGGGCGATCTGGTATTTTTCAGCGACGAGGGCAGCGACGAGGTCAGCTTCGGCGGGATCTACGTCGGCGGCGGCAGGATGATCGCCTGCCTTATGCCGGGAACGCTTGTCCGCGAGGTGGATATCACCACCGATTACTACCGCGAAAATTTTTTCGGCGGGGTAAGCTTAACGTAAATAAGGTCAAAATAAACGCCGTTTCGATGTCGGAACGGCGTTTTATATTTTAAGCAATCAGCTTTTTCAGACGGGGATAATCTCTTTCGTATACCGGGTCTTGCAGCAGCTCTTTAACGACGTCTTTGAGGTCGGGATTGAGATCAATAAGTTCGGGATAGTGCGTTATGATATTCGGCTCACTCTGCAAAATAATCGGCTCCTCCTCGAGCACCTCGGCAACGATGGGCTTTATTGCGGGATTTGCAAGGAATATCACGGGTTCTTTGTTGAGAATGTGAGGATCGCTTTTCAGAGTGTCCGCCACAAGTCCCTTGTAGAAGTCGGTCGTGATCGCTTCCTCGTCGTTATTTAAGAGGACAGACATATGCATTCCGGGGGTCAGATCGGTAACGGCGTGCTCCTCGCGGTATAAATCGATAAGTATATACACCATAAAGGAGTTTGCGAGCACAAGCAGCCCGAAAAATACGGCTGTGATCGTGAGTATTATTTTTTTTGCTTTCATAGGTTTACCCTCCATGGAATAAATTGTCTTGGAACAATTTCCATACTACTATTATATCATATTCATAATATGATTTATATGGAACCTTTTAACAAAAAAAGATTCTTTTTTCGTTATAAATGTATATTTATGAGTTGTCATAATATTATGTTTTTTAAAAATATGTTCCGAAAAAATAGGTTGAAAAAAACAAAAAGTTGTGATATAATATCTTATGTATAGATAGAATTTGTTAAATTATAAAACAATAAAGTGAAAGGAACTCTATGAAAACCGTATTGACAGACAACAGTCTTTGCGCTTATACGATGTATGACAACGTCTCGGCGGAGCACATTTCCAAATATATACAGTCGCTGGCGAACGCCGGCGTGAGATATGTTGAGATCGACTTCCGCACGCTGATGAAGCTGCGGGAGCTGCCCGAGGGTATCGGGTACATTTTCAGGCTGGTCGACCCGATGTTTCTGGGGCTTACGGAGTTGTATAATTTCGATTATGTGCTGCTTACGATGGCGGACGTCAGGCGGCTGGTAAAGACCGATGTTCCCGTAATGCTGGAGATACCCGAGGCGGACGGCTCGGAGGGGTATTCGGGAAAGCTGCTGCACTACGCGTCGAAGCTGGTGGAGGGGGAGATTACTGCGGTGAGGATACGCGGCGCGCATCCGCTTATGGAGCTTGAGGACGCGTTTGACGTTGTGCGCGCGATGAAGAACGGGTTCCCCGTGCCGATAGATCTGTGTCCGACAAACGATTACAAGACGGCGCTGGACAACGCGGTTAAGTTCACGGGCGCGGGAATAGACAGCCTTACGGTAACTATGGGCATTACCGAAAAGTATTGCTCGCTGGAGGAGTATTTATTCACGCTTATGTCGATGTATGAATCGCTGCCGCGCGAGCTTTCGATAAGTCCGCTGTGCGCGGCGACGGTGTATCACCGCTGCATTTTCCGCAACAGGCGCGGCGACGGGATAATCCGGTATATGGATATTCTGGATCACGATATTCATTTTTTGAGGAACGTTGACACGAACAGACGTGTCAAGCTGCGAATGGGGCTTAAGGATACGGAGTATCTGCACAGGACGTTCGCGACGGCGCTGGAGCAAATGGCTAAGGACGAGGAGATCCCCGAGGAGCTGTTCGCCGACCTCGCTTCCGCAATAAAGGAGTACAACGGCGATTTTTACAACGCGGAGCTTCTCGACCGCAAGCGCAAGGGGCTGTTGAATTAACGGGAGAAAAAATCATGATAAAGCTTATTGCAAGCGATATGGACGGCACGCTGCTGAACGATGAAAAGCAGCTTCCGCCCGATTTCTTTGAGGTAATGGATAAGCTGAATGAGCGCGGTATAGTGTTCGCGGTGGCAAGCGGACGCACGTACAGCGCTCTGGAGCATTTGTTCCCCGAGCCTTATCGGGACAGAATAGCGTATATATGCGACAACGGCGCGTGTACGGTGCTGGACGGAAAGCCCGTGAACGTTACGCCGCTTGACGGTGATACCTACCGTGAGCTTCTGGAGGCGTGCGGACGTATCGGCGATCTGCGCGTGGTTGTCTGCGCCGAGAACGGGGTGTATCATATCAACTCGGGCGACAAGTTCTACAGCGAGGTCGGGCGGTTCTACAAGAAGCACAGCGCGGTCGAGGATCTGTTCGCCGTCAGTGAAACGATATACAAGGTGGCGGTGTGCGACGAGGCGGGCGCTATGACTCACGGAAAACCCGCGCTCGACGGGATATTCGGCACGCGGCTGAACGTTCAGGTGTCGGGAACGGTGTGGATGGACGTAATGGCTTCGGGAATAAGCAAGGGCAAGGCGCTGAAGGCTTTGCAGGAGCGTCTTGGGGTGACGCGCGCGGAGACTATGGTGTTCGGCGATTACTTCAACGACGTGGAGATGTTAGCGCTCGCGGAGGAGAGCTTCTGTATGGAGAACGGTCACGAGGACGTAAAGAAAATGTGCAGGCATATCGCGCCCGATAATAATCACGGCGGCGTTACGGAGTGCATAAGGCGGTTTGTTTTGGAGGACGGAGTATGAATCCCGGAAATATCGTGTTAATAGTCGTTCTGCTTGCGATGTCGGCGTTCTTTTCCGCGTCCGAAACGGCGATCTCGAGCGTCAACAGAATACGGCTCAAGAGTATGGCGGAGAACGGATCTGGCGGTGCGGCAAGGGCGCTGAAAATTCTCAAGAAGTACGATAAGGCGCTGACGACTATACTTATCGGCAACAATATCGTGAACATCGCGATGTCGTCTATCGCGACTATAATGGCGATCGCGATAGTCGGCGAGCAGTACGGTTCGCTTGTTTCGACGGTCGCGACTACGGTGGTGGTTCTGGTTTTCGGCGAGGTAATGCCCAAGGCTATCGCCAAGGATCACGCGGAGGGCGTTTGTGTCGGGGTTTCGGCGGTGATCTCGTTTCTGACGCTGATCTTCACACCGTTCTCGGCGTTCTTTATCCTGCTGAAAAAGGGCGTTGCGAAGCTGTTCAACACCAAAGCGTCCGTGAGCGTCACCGAAGAGGAACTTATGGCGATAATCGACGAGATAGAGGACGAGGGCGTTCTCGAGCAGCAGGAGAGCAACCTTGTCAGATCGGCGCTGATGTTTGACGAGATCACGGTCGACGAGATAATCACGCCGCGCGTTCGGGTGGTGGCGGTGGACGTTACTGACAGCGCGGAGGAGGTTCGCGAAAAATTCCTGCGCGAGGAGTATTCGCGAATGCCCGTCGTCGAAAAAACGCTCGACAATATTATCGGCATAATCAACGAAAAGGATTTTTTCAAGGCGTACGAGGAAAAGGGCGCAGAGCTGACTATCCGCGAGCTGATACAGGAAACGGTATATCTGCCGAGCATGGTGAAGATCTCCGAGGTCCTGCGGACAATGCAGAAGAAAAAGTGCCACATGAGCGTCGTGCTCGACCAGCACGGCGGAACGCTCGGTATCGTCACGATGGAGGATCTGCTCGAGGAGCTTGTCGGCGAGATCTGGGACGAGAGCGACGAGGTGAAAAGCCCCGTCACGGCGCTGTCCGACAAGGAATTTTCGGTGTACGGCGACGTGTCGCTGAACAGCCTGCGGAGGTACTTTTCGGGACGCGATATCGAGGTCGGGATCGAGAGCGAGGCGCATACGGTCGCGGGGTGGGTTCTGGAATTATTTGGCAATATCCCGCGCTCGGGCGATACCGTCGAAACGGACGACCTTGCCGTGACCGTCCTCGAAGCCGAGGAGCTGCGCGTAAACAAGGTCAAGCTCGCGGTCAGGGATAAGCCCGATGAGGACGAATAGGATAATTTTATGGGGAACTTCTATATTGCGGTGATCGTCCTGACGGGAGGATATCTCGCGGTACAGCTTGTCGCGTGGCTGTTTTTCGGAAAGGTTTTCTTCCCGGACGCGGGCGAGCTGTTCAAGGACAAAACGGACAAAAATCTCTGGCAGACGGTGTTCCCGAAGAATATGCTGCGGCTGATAATCGCGGTGTTTATCGCGGCGACAGCGGGTCTGCTTATGGTCGCAGCGGGTATGGCGAGTTGGATAACCATGCCGCTTGCCGCCGTTGCGGGAATAACGGGGAATTTTATTATCAGCATGGTGTTCGCGCCGCTCTACGACAAGCTTCACGAAAGCGCCGAGCCTAACGACGGCGAGCTGGAGGGGCTTGACGGCAAGGTGACCGAGGACATATGGGAGGACAATTTCGGCGTGATAACCGTGAAGCACGGCGCAAAGAGCTACCTTATGCGGGCGGTCTCGGCGAACGGACGAAAGCTCCCGAAGGGCACGGCGGTGGTCGTCATTTACGCGCAGGACGGCTGCTGCTTTGTCGAGAGCGCGGAACGGCTTTACGACGTGCTTTTCGACGAGAGCGCGGAGGGCGCGGACATTCCCGAAAATAACAAATAACGGCACCCGTTAGCGAGTTAGCCTTACAGAAGTATTTCATCTTCGGGAAATCATCTTTGCATATGATTTCCTACAGTCGAAATACCAAAGGCGGCTCGCCTTAAGGCACCGTTTTTGTTTTGGCATATTCTTCCAGAAACCGCCGTATCTTACCCGTGCAGACCTCGGAATTCGGTTGTATGTTCAGCTTTTCGGTGATCCCGGCAAGCAGGGAGCGCGCCGCCGTTTCGTCCGTGAACTCGATCTCCAGCTCGCAGTCGGTTCTGCCGAAATACGAGCTTTTGTCGAGGTCGATCTCAGCTCCGTCGAAGCGCTTAACGGAGCGCGTTGTCGTGAGCGTTCCGAGCCGTTTCACGTCCGGGAGCGCGCCGAAGCCGTCGGGACAGAGCAGCTCGTCCGCCGTGAGCGTCCCGGGGAGCGCGTTCAGCGGCTTTTCAAGCTCCACGCGCGAGTATTCCCGGGCGGCGGGGAACTTCATCTGGAGAAAGTACTCGCCTTTTATTTCACGGACACGGCAGGTTATGTGCATTTCCGAGAGCCGAAGATCGTCCGTGTCGTAGTAGTGGTTAGTCTGGACTATCGTTTTATCCCAATCATAAAGCGTAAGAAGCTTCTCATATTGCTCGAAAGTGAGCATTATCTTGAATTCGTTTTCTATCATAATTACCTCAAATATACCCGTCAAGCCCGCGCACGCTGACCTCGCCCGAGCCGACCTCGAAAAATCCGTTTTCGCCGCGGCAGATGAGATAGCCGTTCGGGGCGACGTCAACCGCCTCGGCTATGCGTTCGCCGCCGTCAGCACCGAGAATTTTCACGCTCTGCCCGAGGTTCACGAGCCGCGAGCGGTATTCGTCAAGGCAGTCCGCGAACGGCATAACGGCACGGCTTCGCACGTTACGGACGATCGCTTCGAGCAGCGTTTGGCGTTCCGGAGCAAAGCCCGTCAGCATTAAAAGCGAACCCGCGTTCGGCAGATTAACCTCGCGGAAATAATTCTCATTTTGTGAAATATTTATTCCGATACCGCAAATTACCGCCGTACTTGCACCAAAACGCGCGCTCTCGCATAAAATACCACAGACCTTGCGCGAGGAGACGATCACGTCGTTCGGCCATTTTATGCATATTTCGGGCGAATTTATGTACATTTCGGCGATCGCGCCACAGACCGCCAGACCCACGCGCGCGGTCAGAGTTTCATATTCGGGCGGGTCAATGAGCAGAACCGAGAGCGGCAGCATTCCGTCGTTTGCCGTCCAGGCGTGACCGCGTCGCCCCTTGCCCGCAGTCTGAACGCGCGCCGTGACAGCCGTACCGTCGGGAAGCTCGGCGCAGCGCGATTTCAGGTAGTTGTTGGTGGAATCCACCTCTTCAAGTGAGATAAGGTTATCCAAATGTTATACCTCCGCAATGTGCATATCGATATCGCCGTTCTCCGAAAGCTCGATAATTCCGTAGGTCGGCTTGTTGCCGCCGCGCGGACAGGAGGGGCTTCCCGGACACATAACATGAACTCCGCCCGAAATATCCGTAAAGTGAATGTGCGTGTGTCCGTACAGCGCGATCCTGCAGTCGTTCATTACGGCGTTGGCGACGAGCATTCCGATACCGCCGTTGACGCCGAGCGTATGCCCGTGGCAGCAGTATATGTTCACGCCGCAGCCCGTGTTGACTACGTGCGTGACCTTATGATTTCCGAAGTCGCAGTTTCCGCGGACGTACACCATCGGCAGCTGAGGAAAAGCGTTTTGTGCATCTTCAAATTCGCGCTCGCCGTCGCCCAGATGAATGAGCATATCCGCGTTCGTGTTTTTTCGGATAACCTTTTCGAGCGCCTCAAAATTGCGGTGGGTATCGGACACGACAAGAATTTTCATATAAATACCTCGTTTATTGCACATTGACATTTTTTCACGAATATAATTATAACATATTTCCCAAAAAAATAAAAGGGGTTTTATGTAAAAATTTACAAATTTTTTTGACAGGAGGAACGCTTTATGAACGAAAATAATTTTGAGAAGCTGATAAGCGCGGCAAGCGAGAAGCTGGGAACGTCGCCAGACAGGCTGAAGAAAACGCTTGAAAACGGCGACATAAAGGGCTTGTCGGCGGGGCTGTCGAAGTCGGACAAGGAAAAGCTGCGCGAGGTTCTGGCGAACAAGGAGCTTATGGAGAAGCTGCGCAGGGCTTCGGGACCCGATGATATAATGCGTATTCTGATGAACAAACGGTAGAAACGGAGGGGCGCATGGACAATATCGAGGACATTCTCCGTGCGCTCGCGGAGGATGACGGGGACGACAACCAAGCCGATCCGCAGCGGTCGGGCGGCCCGGATAACCCGGAGGAGCAGGGCGGAATTTTCGCGGGGCTTGACCCGGAAATGCTGCTGAAAATGCTGAGCCTTTTCGAGACGTTCAATCAGCCGAACGATAACGAGCGCTTTCTGCTGGCGCTGAAGCCGCTTCTGCGCGAGGAGAACCGCTCAAAGGTGGATTCTGCGCTGCGGCTGATGAAGCTGTTTTCGCTGGTGCCCGTGCTTAAGGAGAGCGGACTGTTCGACAAGCTGATCTAGCGGCTTTTTCGGAGTTTTTTTTCGGGTATTTTTTTGGGGCGTTTTCAGGCGCGTTTTTTTGCCGCGAAACAACGTTATTTTTTGAGGTGATCTGTATGGTATGGAATTCAACGCAATCCGCGTTATATAAGGCTGTAGACGCTCATAACGGGGGTGATTCCGGGAGGAAAATCACCGCCGAAAAAAAAGTGCGAAAAAGCGCTCAAAAAAGCGACGATTTTCCGAGCCGAAACAACGCAGAAAATTGCCGCGAAAAAACCCCGGAAAATCACAGTGAAAATTACGTTCGGAACGAGTGCCGAGGCCGCCCGAAAAACGTCCCGCCCGACCCGATCTCGCGGATAATGTCGGACAGGGATATGCTGCTTATCGTCGGGCTGATGTACATTTTGTGGCGCGAGAACGCGGACAGGAAGCTTATTCTGGCGCTGGCGATCGTGCTTTTAGGTTAAATTGCACAATAATCGTGAGTAAAAAGGATGAATTTTTGGCTTGAAATTACAGAACGATTGTGGTATAATAAAAATATATGTAAAGGCTGTAATGCGGCAAGAGTAGTCGGGGAAACGGAGCACAGAGAGCCGCGCGGGGGTGTGAGCGCGGAGTCCGGAGCCGGTGAAGTGCGGCTGCAAGCGCGCCGATAAGGCGCGTATGCCGGTGAGGGGAATTGAGTATCCGCACCCGTTTTCCGCGTTAAGGAGCAACGAGGGGCGCATTGCGTCCGAAGCGAAGTGGAACAGCGTTTTTTACGCCTTCGCGCAGTACAGACGATTGTACGCGCGGAGGCTTTTTAGTTTGGGGGGCATAATGTTTGAGCGCTTGAAAGAGGAAATTGCGTCGATAAAGGCGCGCGACCCCGCCGTCCGTTCGGCTTGGGAGGTGCTGTTCCTGTATCCGTCGTATAAGGCGGTGAGGAGCTACCGGATCGCGCATTGGTTTCACGAGCGCGGGCATTTTTTTATCGCGCGGTGGATATCGCAGCGTTCGCGGCACAAGACGGGAATTGAGATTCACCCCGGAGCGAAGATCGGCAAGGGGCTGTTTATCGATCACGGCGCCGGGGTCGTTATCGGCGAAACTACCGAGATCGGCGACAACTGTACGCTGTATCAGAACGTGACGCTCGGCGGTACTGGCAAGGACGTCGGAAAGCGTCACCCGACGCTCGGGAATAACGTTATGGTTGGCGCGGGCGCGAGGGTTCTCGGTCCGTTCCGGATAGGGGATAACTCGAAGATCGCCGCGAACGCCGTGGTGCTTGAGGAGGTTCCGCCGAACTGTACCGCGGTCGGAGTTCCCGCGAGGGTCGTCAAGCGCGACGGCGTGAAGATCGCAAACGCCGATCTCGATCAGATACACGTTCCCGACCCTGTTTCGGAGATACTTTGCAGTCACCTGATGTATATCGACAGGCTGACTAAGGAGGTCGACGAGCTTAAGGCGGAGCTTGAAAAGTTAAAGGAGCACGGCGGCGATTAGCGGGGGGCGAGGGCTTGCCCTGAGGTATCGTCAACGTGAAAAAACAGTCGTGTCGCGGAGCGCGGCAAGCCCGAGTCCCCCGCGGCGGCTTCGGTGAGTGCCCTTGACGAGCCGCGCCTAAAGCCGCCTTTGGCTTTGCAGAGCCTATTAAGCGGCGAGGAGAGGGCGCGAACCGAAGCTCTTCCCGAGCGCGTTTACAGATATTGCCAGGAGCAAGATATAAAACGTGCAGCAAATGGCTCTAAGCTAAACGGCAACAATAAAAAACGCGGTGCAAAGGCTTTTCGCCAAAAAAAGCGCAAATCAAATACGCAGCGGCAAAAGTCGCAAGCGAGCAGCGTTGCCGTAGTGGAGCGAGCGCAGCGAGTGTAACGAAGGCAATGTTGCTCGGCTAACGAACGGAGCGAAGCGGAGTGAGTGGTGCGGGCTTTTGCCTTCGAGATAGGAGATTAAAGGTGCAAATTTATAACACAATGACACGAAAAAAAGAGGAGCTTATACCCATTGAGGAGGGCACGGTAAAGATATACTGCTGCGGACCGACGGTGTATAATCTGATACACATCGGTAACGCGCGCGCTTTGTGCGTGTTCGATACGTTGCGGCGGTATCTGGAGTTCCGCGGGTACAAGGTGTTGTACGTGCAGAATTTCACGGACGTCGATGACAAGATCATCAAGAAAGCGAACGAGCTTGGGAAAACTTCATCGGAGGTCTCGGAGAATGCGATAAAAGAGTACTTTGTCGACGCGGAGGGTCTGAACGTCCGCCGCGCCGATATTCACCCCAAGGTCACGGAGAATATGGGGATAATCATTGATATCGTCAAGACGCTGGTGGACAAGGGTTACGCTTACGAGGCCGACGGCGACGTTTATTTCGACACGTCGAAGTTCCCGGAGTACGGAAAGCTCTCTCACCAGCCGCTGGACGACCTTAAAGCGGGAGCGCGTATCGAGGTCGGCGAGAAGAAGCGCGACCCTATGGATTTCGCGGTGTGGAAAGCCGCGAAGCCCGGCGAGCCGTACTGGGATTCGCCGTTCGGGAAAGGCCGCCCCGGCTGGCATATCGAATGCTCGGCTATGTCGCGGCACTATATCGGCGATACGATCGACATTCACGGCGGCGGGAGCGACCTGATATTCCCGCACCACGAGAACGAAATTGCGCAGAGCGAGTGCGCCACGGGTTCGCCGCTTGCGAAGATCTGGATGCACAACGGTATGCTCAACGTGGACAACAAAAAAATGTCCAAGTCGGCGGGGAATTTCTTTATGGTGCGCGACCTGTCGGCAAAGTACGGGTACGAGCCGATAAGATTTATGCTGCTGTCGGTGCATTACAGAAGCCAGCTCAACTACACTCTGGAGGTGATCGAGAGCTGCAAAGCGGCGCTGGAGCGTCTGTACAACTGCCGCGATGGTATGGAGAGAGTTCTCGCGGCGGCAAAGGACGGCGAGGCTAAGGCGGAAACTCTCGAGGACGTAAAGACGGCGCGCGAGAGCTTCAACAAGGCAATGGACGACGATTTCAACACGGCGGACGGCATCGCGGCGGTGTTCGAGCTTGTGCGGAAGATAAATACCGCGCTTTCCTCGCCCGAAATAACCAAGGGTGATGTGAAAGTTTATCAAGATGAATTTTCGGCATTGACAAACGTACTCGGTTTGTTGTATAATAAAAAGGACGACGAAATTCCCGCGGAGATTGCGGAGCTTATTGAGGAAAGAAAAGCCGCGCGCAAGGCAAAGGACTTCGCGAGGGCGGACGCTATCCGCGATAAGATCGCCGGAATGGGTTATATCGTCGAGGAAACAAGACAGGGAACGATTGTGAAAAAGGCGTAATTTTATGATAAGAAAATTAAAAAAAATTGCTGCGGTCATTGCGGCTGTGACGACGGTGACGCTTTCGGGGTGCTCGACAGCGCCGCCGAACGGTATGATGAGCTATGATTTCAAGGAGATGAGCAACGATTTCATTCAGCTTTCCGCGCCCAAGGACGGGGATACCATCGCGGTGTTCGATACGGATTACGGCGAGATAAGGGCGGTGCTTTACGAGGAGTACGCGCCCAACAAGGTGAAGTCGTTCATCGAAAAGGCGAACGCGGGCTATTACAACGATTCGGCGGTCAAGGGCGTGCAGAACGACGTTTACTTTATCGCGGGCGGAAAGCTCAACGACAAGGGGCAGTATATCGGCAGAGAAAGCGACAGCGAGCTTATGCTCAACGAGTATACCCCCGAGCTGTGGCCGTTTACGGGGGCGCTGCTGGGCTTTTCGGAAAAAAGCGGCTACTGTGACGCGAGGTGGTTCGTGTGCAATAACGACGCGGAAAACCTTACCGCCGAGGCGATAAACGAGCTGAAAAGCAGCGCGGCGAATATCGAGGACGAAACCGAGCGCGCGAAGACGCGGGAGCTGTTCGACAAGTTTTACGAGGCGGGCGGCGTGTTCGGAATGGCGGGCGAGTATACGATCTTCGGGCAGACGTACCTCGGGTTCGACGTGGTGGATAAGCTGACGCATATCCCCGCGGGCGAGGACGGACAGGCTTCGGCTGAGGTGAAGATAAAGAGCGTGACGATCTCGACTTTCAATGACGGCGACAAGGTGGAGGAGTTTCCGCTGCTGCACCCGGAGGGACTTCCCGAGGAAAGTCAGACGGAGAGCGGCGAAAGCTCCACGGACAGCGGACAGTCGGCTGAATGACCGGAAAGGCGGGAAGTATGAGATTTAAGAGAATTTTAATGTGCGCAGTATTGGCGGCGGGTATGCTGCTGACGGGCTGCAATAACGGCTCTGCCGCGGATAAGCCTAAGGAGATAGAGGGCTTTTCGGGGAACGTCGCCGACGTCGCTCCCAAGGCGGGCGACCTTGTGGCGACGTTCGAGATCGAGGAGTACGGCACGATAAAGGCGGTGCTGTTCCCCGAGGCGGCTCCCGTGGGCGCGGAGAATTTCCAAAAGCTCTGTGAGGCGGGATATTACAAGGACTTGACGATACACCGCGTTATGAAGAATTTTATGTTCCAAGGGGGTTCGCTCAACGGCGACGGCACGGGCGGCGACGCGCTTGTGAACGGCGGTTCGTTCGGGATTGAAACGGCGCAGAACGCGCGGCATTTCTACGGAGCGCTCTGCTACGCGAACGCCGCGGGGCAGAACAGCACGCAGTTCTACATCGTCAACGACAAAACCCCGACGGATACCGCGGAGATCGCCGAGAGCTACAAGGAATTGGTCGAGGACAGAAGAAGCGCGGCAAGTCAGTATGCCGCGGCGGGGATCCCCGACGGCGAAACGTTTTACAACGCCGAAGCGGACGGCTTTCAGGTGACGGTCGACTGGATGAACGCGGCGACGGACGAGATTAAGAACCGCTACAAGGAAAAGGGCGGCGCGGCTTTTCTCGACGGAAGCTACACCGTTTTCGGACAGGTGTACGAGGGCTTTGACGTTATCGACAGCATATCGGCGGCGGAGGTCACGGACGACGGAAACGGAAATATCACCAAGCCCGTAAAGGACATCATTATAAAGAACGTTTATGTATCCGAGTATGTGGAGGGTTAAATTATGAAGCTGAAAAGTGTTTGCAGGGCAATTCTGAGCGCGGCTCTGGCGGCGTCGTGCGTGCTGGGGCTTACGGGCTGCAGCGGCGCGCCCGCGGGCAATATCTCCAACACTATGGTATTTTCCGAGGGCGACAAGATCGCAGAGATCGTTATCGAGGACTACGGAACTATCCGCGCGAAGCTGTTCCCGAATATAGCTCCTGTCGCTGTTGAGAACTTCGAGAAGCTTGCCGCTCAGGGGTATTACGACGGCTTGAAGATCCACAAGGTGGCTAAGGATATGTGCATACAGGGCGGCTCTCTGTACGGCGACGGCACGGGCGGAACGGCGCTTGTCGGCAATACGGGGACGTTCCCGATCGAAACAAGCACTGACGCGCGCAACTTCCTCGGGGCGCTCGGCTACGCGAATACGGACGGTCAGAACGCCACGCAGTTCTACATAGTAAACGCCAAGACCAAGACCGATATCAAGCAGTACGACCCCGCGGCTATCCGCGAGGAGGCGGCCAAGTATACGGCGGAAATCGAGGGTATGGATAACACAGCTCCCGGCTACGCCGCTCTGAGCTCCAAGGGAGCGTATTACACCAATCTCGCCGATATGATCGAAAAGGCGACCGATGAAGTTGCCGAGAAGTACAATACCGTTGGCGGATATCCCCTCTGGGACGGCGGCTACACCGTTTTCGGACAGGTTTTCGAGGGCTTCGACGTGCTTGACGCGATATCCAACGTCGAGGTCACGACCGACAAGAACGGCGAGAAATGTATGCCCGTTACCGATATCATCATCAGTACGGTGAATATTATCGAGTATATTCCGCCGCAGGTGGAAACGGGCGAGGAAGAATCGAAGCAGTAAGAATATTTTGTCCGCGTCATTCGGGGTTCTCCCCGGCGGCGCGGATTTTTTATGCGGCGTAAGGCGGAATCCGAGCCGAATTCTCTTGACAACGGGTAAAAATTGGTATATAATGAGAATATTAACAGATTTGCAAAGGGGCATATTTATAATGATAATTGACGCGCATGCGCATATTTTTCCCGATAAGATAGCCGAAAAAGCCGTTGAGGGCATAGGCGGGTTCTACGGAATGAACGTGGATTACGACGGAACTCTCGGCACGCTGCTGAGCGAGGGCGCGGCGGCGGGCGTGGACAGGTTTATTGTGCAGTCCGTGGCAACCGTTCCAGAGCAGGTGACGGCGATAAATAATTTCATAGCGGCGAGCGTGGAGAAGTTTCCCGACAAGCTTATAGGGTTTGGGGCAATGCACCCCGATTTCGCGGATATCGCGGGGGAAACGGAGCGTATAATTTCGCTCGGGCTTAAAGGAATAAAGCTGCACAGCGATTTTCAGCGGTTCAATATCGACGACGAGCGCGCGTTTCCGATATATGAGGCGGCGGAGGGGAGACTTCCCGTTCTGTTTCATATCGGGGATAACAGGTACGACTATTCGTCGCCCGAGCGCCTGATGAACGTGGTGAAGCGGTTCCCGAAGCTCACGGTGATCGGAGCGCATCTGGCGGGGTGGTCGATGTGGGACAAGGGCGCGGAGCTGTTCGCGGGGAGCGGAATTTACGCGGACTGCTCAAGCTCGCTCTACGCGATGACCCCCGAACACGCCGCGGAGCTTATAAGGAAGCTCGGTGCGGACAGAGTGATGTGGGGCACGGATTACCCGATGTGGAGCGCAAAGGACGAGCTGGAGAGGTTCAACAGACTGCCCCTCACCGACAGGGAACGCAGGCTGATATTGAGCGAAAACGCCCGTCGGCTCATAGGGGAGATCTAGCCGTACGCGCTCAGTGCGTGGGCTCTGCCCCCGCCCCCCGCCAAAGGGACTAGTCCCTTTGGAATCCCGGTTTTTGTGTGTGCGCAGCGCTTTCGTCGACCCAAAGGGCTAAGTTTCGGCTTCGCCGAAACCCTCTGCGTTTTTGACTCGAAATGCCCTAATGGCATTTCGATTTCGCTTCGCGAAATATGTCAAAAGCCGCGCAGGCAAACCCGTCTTAGTCAGCATATAGGGGAGCAGTCAAAGCGGAGCGCAAGCGCCGATGACGACGGAGCGGACGAGCGAAGCGAGGGAGCGGAGGAGTTATCGGCAGGCTAGGCGAAGCGACAAGTCGCACCTCCGGTGCGCGGAGCGCTTTCAAATAAACACCGCCTTCGTCGACCTAAAGGGAAGCAGTGAACAAGTCTTTTGGCGACAAGCAAGGGAGCAGTCAAAAAGTCTTTCGGCGGCAAACAGGGGAGCAGTCGGCGGAGCAAAGGCGAACGAGCGAAGCGAGGAGCCGTTTTCGAGCGAACCTGCGGAGGGAGCGAACGAAGTGAGCGGAAGGAGCAGGGCTCGCCGAAATTGCGAAGCCTTTCAAATAAGGAGCATAATTTATGAAGATAAACTGGAACTCAAAATATTTCACGATAGCGGTGTATTCGACGATAAGCGTGATAGTGAGCGCTATCGCGATAATGATAATATTTAATTTCGACAAGGTGTCGGAGAAGCTTGCGTTCTTCACAACAGTGGCGACGCCGCTGATAATCGGAGTGTTCTGCGCGTATCTGCTCAATCCGCTGATGATGAAGATCGAGAACGGAATATTCGGGAAATGGGCAGGATCGGAGAGCGCGAAGGTACGCGGACGCGCGAGGGCGTTCTCGCTGACGGTAACCATGCTGCTGGTGCTGGCGGCGCTGATTCTGATGATAGTGCTGGTTATCCCGCAATTGGTAACGAACATTGTTGCGATATTCAACAATATGGACAGCTATATCGCGACGGTGCGCGGATTTATCGCGAAGATAGCGGGCGATTATCCCCAATTGGCGGAGTTTCTGGGGAACCCTCTGGACGATTTCAGCAAGTTTATAAAGGGAATATGGGATCAGTATTCGGGCGAGCTGCTGGGCTTCGCGGGGAATGTCGCGAACGGCGTGTGGGCGGTTATCGACACGCTGAAGAACGTGTTTATCGGGCTGATACTCTCGATATATCTGCTGGCGAAAAAGGAGATGTTCGTCGGGCAGACCAAAAAGCTGGTGTTCGCGTTTATAAAGGCGGACAAGGCGCAGCGGTTTCTGGGCGTGTGCAGAGAGGCAAGCAAGAAGTTCCTCGGGTCTATCGTCGGGAAGATCGTGGAGGCGTTCGTGGTGGCGATGTTCGTGTTTATCGGCTGTACGATAATGCGTATGCCTTATGCGCCGCTTATCGCCGTGATCATGTTCGTGTTTAATCTGATACCGTTTATCGGTCCGTTTATCGGCTGTATTCCCTGCTGTCTGCTGCTTTTGCTGTCGGCGAATCCGCTCAACGCGCTTTGGTTCGCGATCTTCGACGTGATACTCCAGACCGTCGACGGAAATATCATAGCGCCGTGGATACTCGGCGATTCAACGGGACTGCCCGCAGTGTGGATCCTCATCTCGATCATAATCGGCGGCGGACTGTTCGGCATGATGGGAATGCTGCTCGGCGTGCCCGTCTGCGCGGTAATTTATATGCTGTTCAAGGATTTCGTCGAGAACAAGCTCCGCAAGCGCCGGCTGCCGCAGCATACCGACCGGTACGTCGGGAACGTGGACTATATCACCGCGGATTACGTTTTCAACGAGCCGGAGGACGAGCAGCCGGAAGAGCCGCAGACTACCGCGAAGATACCGTTCAGGGAGGTCGTCCGGCAGAAGCGCATAGCGCTCTCGAAGAAGCACCGCGAACGGGACAGGGATATTTTTTCCAAGAGGAAATAAACGCTTATAAAAAGCTCCCGCTCTGTCACGAACGGGAGCTGTTAATTTTAAAGGTAGCGCTTGATAAATTCGTTGTCGCTCAAAGCGTTTTCCAGAATACGGCTCAACACCGACGTGTAGCCCTTTCCGAGCGACCGCGCCTTATTCAGAGCCTGCGGCGACAGGCGGAGCGTAACGGTCTGCTTGCGGCGATCGGCGCGGCGTTCTTCAGAGACTCTTTTGAACTGCGCCAACTGCTCGGCGGTAAGCTTGGGAGAATCCTCGTCAAACTCGATTGGTCTGTCTTTCAGTTTCTCAAGCATTTCCTTTTCTTGCGGTGTAAGCCCGCGTTTAACGTCAGCGATATGTGTTATCATCATTGTAATATGCCTCCTTTTCCGTTCTTGTCGCCTTTCGGGCGGATATCAGCCTGATTATGTCACCGTCTTTTCCGCGCGGTGTGTAGACCACGGTAACGACAAGCATTACCTCGTCGATCGAGCCTATCGTTATGTAACGTTCCTCCTCCGGAGTGCTGTGCTCCTCGTCGTACATTTCAATGCGGTTCTCGTCGCCAAATACAAGCTCGGCTGTCCGGAACGCTATACCGTGCTTTGTGATATTGATCTTTTCCTTTTCGTCGTCCCATTCAAATCTCATCTGTATACCTCCGCGGGTTACCTTAATAATATTATACCACAATGCAACACAAAATGCAATACTTTTTTCGGAATATTCCCTCTTGACAAAACGTTAACGATATGTTATAATATATCCGCAAGCGGAAATCAGACCTAAGGGTTTCCGAGGGAATGAGCGCTTGCGGATTTTTACTGACGGCAAAATTTTAAATTGAGCCGAAAGAACGCCGAATGAATATACCGCGGTCATGCCGCGTTTTCGCTGCGTCTTTCGGGGCGCGTTTTTTATGCGCCGCACCCATTGGGTGGAAGGAAAGGAAGGTAAACTATGAAACTGAAGAAGATCTTATCGGGCGTGCTCGCGGCGGCTATGTGCCTTACGTTCGCGGCTTGCTCGGGCAACGGAACAAGCTCGGACAACGGCTCGTCGGCAAACGGCGGCAGCGCTCCCGAAAGCTCGACAAACGAGAGCAGTACGGGCAGCGCTCCCGAAAGCTCGACAAACGAGAGCAGTACGGACAGCGCTCCCGAAAGCTCGACAGACGAGAGCAGCTCGGACAGCACGCCCGAAAACTCCTCTCCCGCGAACGCTCCCGAGAGTATTAAGGTGGTGGCGCTCAAGGGTCCGACCGCAATGGGAATGACCAAGCTGATGAGCGACGACGAGACCGAGGACTATCCCTACGATTTCGAGATAGTCGCGGCGGTGGACGAGATATCGCCCATGGTGGCGCAGGGGAGCGCGGATATCGTGTGCGTTCCCGCAAACCTCGGCAGCGTTCTGTACAACAAGACCGAGGGCGGAGTACGGGCGCTCGCGGTGAACACTCTCGGCGTACTGTACATCTGCGAGAACGGCGAAACGGTAACGAGCGTCGCGGATCTGAAGGGCAAGACGATCTTTTCGTCGGGCAAGGGCGCGACTCCCGAATACGCGCTCAACTTTATCCTGAAGAGCAACGATATCGACCCCGAAAAGGACGTTACCATCGAGTGGAAGAGCGAGCACGCGGAGTGTCTGGCTTCGCTGCTGGCGACCGAGAACAGCGTGGCTATGCTGCCGCAGCCGTTCGTTACAACGGCGCAGACCAAGAACGAGGGCGTGCGCGTGGCGCTCGACCTTAACGACGAATGGGATAAGCTCGGCGTTGACAGCTCGCTGCTGACGGGTATCGTTATCGCGCGCAGGGAGTTCGCGGAGCAGTACCCCGAGGCGGTAAACGAGTTTCTGAGCCGCTATCACGCGTCCGTTGATTTCGTCAACAACAACGTCGACGAGGCGGCGGAGCTTGTCGGCAAGTACGATATCGTGCCCGCGGCGGTCGCGAAAAAGGCTATCCCCGAGTGCAATATCGTATGCATAACGGGTGCGGAGATGAAGACCAAGCTCGGCGGCTACCTGCAGGTGCTTTTCGATAACGCGCCGCAGTCGGTAGGCGGCAAAATGCCTGCTGACGACTTCTATTATGATTATGAGTTCCCAGGCTAAGGCAAACCTGAAAAAATTTCTCATTACACTTGTGAGCGTGCTGTTCTGGCTGATCGTCTGGCAGATAGCCGCCGTTAAGCTGAACAGCAAAATACTGCTTGTGACGCCCGCCGAGGTCGTGAAGCGGCTCGTTGAGCTTGTGCCGAGCGGGGAGTTTTGGCGGAGCGTAACGTTTTCGGCGGCGCGGATACTGCTCGGGTTCGCGCTCGGACTGACGTGCGGGTGCGTTCTGGCGTTCGTTTCGGGGAAAGTACGCGCGGTGCGGATACTCTTCTCGCCGCTGATAAGCGTGATGAAGTCGATACCCGTCGCGTCGTTCACGATACTGGCGCTTATCTGGATAGGCTCTGAGGACTTGTCGGTGCTTGTGGCGTTCCTGATATGCGTGCCGATAGTGTATTCGAATATGCTAGAGGGGATAGACAGCCTCGACCCGAAGCTTAAGGAGATGTCCAAGGTGTTCGGGATACCCGTATGGCGGCGGTTCGTCGGGGTGTATCTGTCGCAGCTGCTGCCGTATTTCAGGTCGGCTTCAAGGCTCGCGATAGGGCTTTGCTGGAAGTCGGGAGCGGCGGCGGAGGTCATCGGTATACCCGACGGCTCGATAGGCGAGAAGCTCTTCGAGGCTAAGGTGTATCTCGAAACGGCTGATCTGTTCGCGTGGACGCTTACGGTGATATTGCTGAGCCTGCTTTGCGAGAAGCTGTTCACGGCGCTTACGGCACTGCTGCAAAGGCGCGTGGAGCGTATGTGAACGTTTAGCCTGCGCAGGCAAACCCGTCCTCGTCAGCATATAGGGGAGCAGGCAAACCCGCTATCGTCGACCTATAGGGAAGCAGTCCAAGCGGAGCGCAAGCGAGTGACGTTGCAGACTTGGAGCGGAGTGAGCGCAGCGAACGGAGCGGAAAGCCTGCAATGTCGCTCGGCTAGGCGAACGGAGTGAGCCGGTGCGCGGAGCGCTTTCAAATAAACACCGCCTTCGTCGACATTCAGGG
>CAYWIP010000001.1:0-63043 GCA_964458395.1 uncultured Ruminococcus sp. | reverse complement strand
GAGAAACAAAATTCTCGTCAACCTACAAAGGAGAAACAAAATTCTCGTCAACCTACAAAGGAGAAACAAAATTCTCGTCAACCTAAAGGGGAGAAAAAGCCGCTATCGTCAGCATTAAAGGGGTGAACGCGATTGCTCAAAGCCGTAAATATAACGAAAAATTTCGGTGAAAATAAAGTGCTGAATAACTTCACCCACGAGTTTGCCGAGGGCAAGGTAACAGCCGTGCTCGGACGTTCCGGCTGCGGCAAGAGCACGCTGCTGAACATGCTTATGGGGCTTATCGCTCCCGACGGCGGCGAGGTGATACGCGGCGAAAATCAGCGGATAAGCGCGGTGTTTCAGGAGAACAGGCTCTGCGAGAACCTCACCGCAAGCGCGAATATACGGCTGGTGACGGGCAAGCGTTACACCCGCGCGGAGATAGCCGCGGAGCTTGCGGCGGTGGGTCTCGGCGACTGCGCGGATAAGCCCGTGCGGACGCTCTCGGGCGGAATGAAGCGGCGGACGGCGCTGCTTCGGGCGCTGCTGGCGGAGTATGACGCGCTGTTCCTCGACGAGCCGTTCAAGGGTCTGGACGAGGAAACAAAGCGCGCGGTAATGGAGTACGTTCGGGAAAAAACGCGCGGCAAGACCGTAGTACTCGTAACTCACGACAGGGACGAATGTGCGTTCCTCGCTGACGAAATAATTGAATTGGGAGCGGAGAGCTGACCGACAAGTCGGCTCTCCGCTTTTTATGTCTTGTAGCGGTTTACTATTTTGTTCCATTCGCAGCCCATGTCGAACGAGCTGCCGTGCGGCTTTTGTACGTTGTCGGCGGCAAGCCACTTGGCAATGGTCGGGTATAGGTTGGCAAAGTCAGTTATCCCTTTCTTAGCCGCCCAATGACTGAACTTCGTTTCGTAAAGGGATACGTTTTCAATGCCGTATTGCCGGATAAGCTCGTCTTTTGTAACGGAAGATTCAGGGGAAATAAAAGAGGGGGAGGGGGCTTCTTCTCTTTCTTTTATTTCTTTTTCTTCTTTTCTTTCTTCTATTGTGGTCGGTCGCCGGTCGCTTGCCGGTCGTTCGTTGGTCGACGGTTGGTCGTTTGTTGGTCGGTCGTTGGTCGATTTGTTGTTGATATTCTCCGTGAAGTCGTAGTTATTCAGCGTTATTATGCTGAATTGCGAGGTCGTTTTTATTGTTATGTCGTTGGTCGATTTCAGGTGTTCAAGCGCTGTCCTTACTTGGCGAACGCTCAGTCTGCACATTTTAGCGAGACGGTCGCGCCCCGTGATAAGCTGTCCGCGACGCACCTTGATACCGTGCCACTCGCCGTCTTTCCAGTTCGCGGAGAGCAGCAGCACCAGATAAACCTTTAATGTGTTTTCGTCGTCGAGCCAGCCCCATTCGAGCATTGTCCTCGGCAGCTTTACAAATCCCTCTGTTGTCATTGTAATACTCCTTTCAAAGTCGCGGTGAGGATTTCACCTTGGTGAAAAGTTCACCTCGATGAAGATTTCATCTTTTTTCAGTTATCAGAGTACCATAGGAACAACTGCAAAAAACTGCACACTTTACGTTCAAGAAAAAAATTCCGAAAAATTTTCAAAAAGGTATTGACAAATATGTGATGATGTGATATATTGTATATATGAGATATGCACAATACTTACAAGATGTACTTTGATGTATTCTCAAACCGGTAAATCTTTGCAAAGGAACGCCGCCAAAGCCGCCCCGAAAGTGCACATTCGGGCGGAATAAGCGGCGGAGAGGTACTTAAATGAATATTATAATCACGAATTCGGGCGGAGTGCCGATCTACGAGCAGATCGCGGCGCAGATCAAGGGTCTGATACTCGGCGGCGAGCTTCGCGAGGGCGACGCGCTGCCGTCAATGAGAGCGCTCGCGCAAGATCTGCGGGTGAGCGTTATCACGACCAAGCGCGCGTATGAGATTTTGGAGAGCGAGGGGTTTATCCAGTCGTTCACGGGACGCGGGAGCTTCGTTTCGGCGACCGACCCCGAAATGCTGCGCGAGAATAATCTCCGCGAGATCGAGGAACATCTCGGCAAAGCCGCCGAGATCGCCAGACAAAGCGGCGTTACCAAGGACGAACTCACGGAAATTCTGGCGATGTTTTACAACGAATAGGAGCGTTTCGGCTTTTTCAGCGGGGCGTTAGCTTTTGCCTTTGTGGGAGCAGGAGCGTTCGGATAGCAGGTGCGAAGCACGGCAAAAGCTAACCGCCCCGCGGCGCTTCGACGAGTGCCCTTGACGAGCCGCGCCTGAAGCCGCTTTTGGCTTTGCAGAGCCTGTTAAGCGGCGAGGAGAGGGCGCGAGGAGAAGCCTTCACGCCGCGCCAAGAGCCGCAGCGGTTATCGCAGCAAAAAAGTTAAGGCGGCATACGTGGGCGCAGGCATTAAGTCTTTTGTCAACAAACAGGGAAGCGGTCAAAGCGGAGCGCAAGCGCCGATGACGACGGCGGGAGCGCGAAGCGCGACCAGAGGAGTTATCGGCAGGCTAGCGAGCGTGAGCGAGCGGTGCGCGGAGCGTTTTCAGATAGGAGTCTAATATGGAGAATTGTATTGAGGTCAAGAATATCACGCGGACATATCCGCAGTTTAGTTTAAAGAACGTGACGTTCAGCGTGCCGTGCGGCTCGGTTGTGGGCTTTATCGGCGAGAACGGCGCGGGCAAATCCACAACGATAAAGGCGATCCTGGGGCTGCTGAAAAAGGGCGAGGGGAGCATTACGGTGCTGGGCGAGAACGCCGACGAGCTTACTCCCGAAACAAAGGAGAAGATCGGGGTGGTGTTCGACGGGCTGTCGTTCCCCGAGAATCTGACGGTGAAGCAGCTCGACAAGGTAATGAGCGGTATCTACAAGACGTGGGACAGCGGGCGCTTTTTCGGGTATATGACGAAGTTTGAGCTGCCGCTTGACAAGAGGTTCAAGAGTTTCTCGCGCGGTATGGTCATGCGGTTGTCGATAGCGGCGGCGCTGTCGCACGATACGCAGCTTCTGATACTCGACGAGCCGACGAGCGGTCTGGATCCGGTAATGCGCTCGGAGATACTGGATATTTTCCTGGATTTTATGCAGGACGAGAACCATTCGATATTGATATCGACGCATATCACGAGCGATCTGGAGCATATCGCGGATTATATTTGTTTTATTCACAAGGGCGAGATAATGTTCACCGAGGAACGCAACGAGATGATGGAGCGTCATAGAATACTGAAGTGTACCGACGAGCAGCTTATGCGGATAGACAAGGCGGATATTATCGGAGTGCGCAAGGGTCGATTCCAGAATGAGGTTCTGACGACAAACGCGAAAAAATACCCCGATATCCCAGCCGACGCGCCGACTATCGAGGAAATTATGGTGTTTTATGTTAAGGAATAAGCAGGCTGACGGGTTGCAGGCAATAAGACTTTTGTCAACAAACAGGGGTGCAGTCAAACCCGCTATCGTCGACCTATAGGGAAGCAGTCAAAGCGGAGCGCAAGCGCCGATGACGACGGCGGGAGCGCGAAGCGTCGGCAAAGCCGACGCACCTGCGACCAGAGGAGTTATCGGCAGGCTAGGGCGGCGAAGCCGCCCGGTGCGCGGAGCGCTTTCAAATAAACAGCAAATCGTCGACATTTAGGGGTGAAAACAAGCCTTTAACGTCGACATTCAGGGGTGAAAACAAGCCCTTATCGTCAACATTTAGGGGTGAAAGAATGAAAGGTATATTATACGGCAATTTTTTGCTGAACAAGAAATGGTTTATAGCGGCGGGGATAACCGCAGTATTCGGCACGGCGTTCTGCGCGCTGTTTGTGAGCCTTGTGCCCGATGAAGCGGGCGTGGTTGCAACGCTGTTTCTGGGTCTGCAGTTTGTGGTAGTTGCGATATTGATGGAGTGGCTCGGTAGAAATCTCGAAGCCAACATCAAGTGCAGATTTACGGATATAACGCTCGCGGGCGGGATATCGAAGAATATGTTCGTGGCGTCGGAGCTTCTGAAAAATCTCATCACCATGGGAATAGGTCTGGCGGCGTGCGTTGTAATGCAGCTTGTGATGAGCGTGTTCGACAAAAGCTTTTTCACGCTCGAAACGGTGAAAACAGTGTTGGTGATCGCGGCGTTTTGCGGCGCGATAGAGTGGTGCGTAAATCCGCTTATTATCAACTTTAAAAGCGCGGAAAAGGCGGGGCTTGTAGTAGGCTTGGTGCTGGGGTTCGGTCTGGTCATGCCGGTGATGATAGTCTGCAATATATTCGCCGGGGAAGATGAAGCATCAATTAGCGTATTTTTCAAGCTGCTTACGGGCGGCTGGCTGCCGCTTATAGTATTGGGTATCTCGGCGGTGCTGTACGTTATTTTCTACTTCGTTCTGCTGGCGAGGGTGAAGAGGGGAGATGTGTGCTGATGAAGGGTCTGGTGCTGAAGGATCTTTTCGGCGTGAGGTTTCAGATGCTGGGCGCGGTCGCGTTAATGCTGTTTCCGTCGTTAATGCTCATGCTTATGGGCGGCGGAATGGCGACCGACGGCGCGCCGCAATATGACGAGATCTCCGTGCTGATATACGGTATCGTCAACTATATCTCGATAACACTCTGTTCGTCGTTTATGGTGAACACTCTGGGCTACGACGAGCGCAGCGGCTGGTCGAAAATGCAGCGCACAATGCCGCTTTCGGGCGGAAAAATTATCGGCGCGAAGTTTCTTGCAATGGGCTTGGTGCTTGCGGCGCTGACCGCTGTGTCGCTTATCTCCAACGTTATCTGCGCGCTGCTGTTCGGGATCCCGCTCGAACCTATGATAACCATGCCGCTGTGTATGTGCATGGTGCAGGCGACGGCGCTCTCGCCGACGTTCGCGCTCGGCTACCGCTTCGGGGCAAAAACTACCTCGGCGGCGTATATAGGCTTTATGGTGCTGCTTGCGGCGGCGCTGATATGGCTGACGTTTATGGTGTTCGCCGATAATATAGAAGCGCCGCAGCTCAGAATTATCGCCTACGTCGGGCTTCCGGTTCTGACAGCTGCGGTGGTCGCGGCGAGCTGGGTCACGGGGAAAAAGGCGGTCACGGTCGATATCTGACGCAAAGGCGGTGAATAATGAAAAGCTTGGTATTAAAGGATCTTTACGGCGTTAAGTTTCAGATATTCGGCGCGTTTCTGATAATGCTGCTGCCGATAGTAATAATGGTATTCGGAGAGAGACCTGCGGTCGGCGGTATGTCCGGAATAGCGTTTTTGCCTAACGGGCTGTTGAATTACGTCGTGATAACCACCTGTTCGTCGTTTTTGCTGAACACCTTCGGCTTTGACGAGCGGAGCGGCCGGGCGAAAACGCAGCTCACAATGCCGCTTTCGGGCGGAAAAATTATCGGCGCGAAGTTTATTACAATGGGCTTGGTGCTTGCGGCGCTGACGCTGATATTCCTCGCCGCGAATGTTTTCGGAGTGTTCGTTCACGGGCTGCCGCCCGAGCCCGCCGTCGCTGTGCCGATCTGCCTGTGCATGGTGCAGGCAATGGCGCTCTCGCCGACGTTCGCGCTCGGCTACCGCTTCGGAGCAAGGACGACCTCGGCGGCGTATATCGGGTTTGTGGTCGCGCTCGCGGCGGCGCTGATATGGCTGCTGTTAATGATATTCGGCGGCGATATCGGAATTGCGGCGCTGAGAATTATCGCATACGTCGGGCTTCCCGTGCTGACGGCGGCGGTGATCGCGGTAAGCCGGGTCACGGGGAAAAGGGCGGCAATGGAGAGCGACATTTGACTGCATGGAAAAATCTCGGAAAGGAAGAGTATCGTGAATAAAAAAACCAAGTGCTCGATTGTCGGAATAATTATTTTGCTGTTCGTTTTTCTTGTTATTTTCGCAATGTTTGCAGGCACGAGAGTGGGCGCGGACTCAGGCGAATTTATTTACAACGTTACACATTAAACGGGCGGCGGAGATTGACATTTCAGCGGAAATGTGATATAATATCCGTAAATTAACAGGTTGTTTTGGTGTGTCGGCTTATCGTCAACGTTTTTATATCCGCAGGGGAAGAATCTTCGTCTGCGTTCAGGGGAGCGGTCAAGCCCGTTCTCGTCAACATACAAGGGGAGCAGTCAAAGCGGAGCGCAAGCACCGATGACGACGGCGGGAGCGCGAAGCGTCGGCAAAGCCGACGCACCTGCGACCAGAGGAGTTATCGGCAGGCTGGTGAGCGAAGCGAACGGTGCGCGGAGCGCTTTTAAATAGGTGATCGTATGGATATTGTTATCGGCGGCGCAATGCTCGTTGTGCTTATGCTGTGCTTAGGCTTCGGCTGGGGCGATATCGCGCTGCTCGGGGCGGGCATTGTGGGGATATTTATCGTGCTTATCGGCGGATTTTTCGCGGTGTGTCTGGTAATGCTCGCGCTGTCAAGGCGCAGATCCGCAGTGTTTGTGAGGCTCGACGAGAATAGAAGGTTCCCGTGCGCGGTGTACAGGATCAACGGCGCGGATGTGGTGAATATGTTCCCGTGCGAAATGGTAATGCGCGATAAGCTGTACATTCCCGAAAAGGAGATAAAGGTGCTGTACTGCCGCCTGAACCGCTCCGCTATCGACAATAACGCTCTGCTTACGATAATCTTCGGGAGTACGGTGTTTATACCGTCGGCGGTGTTCGCGGCGGTGAAGATAATCGAGGTTATCACGGAAATTACGGGTAATTTATAAAAAGGCTGTGTCGGCGCAGCCTTTTTTTCGTGTGTGCGCAATCTCCGCGCCCGAAAAGTCTACTATATAAGTGAGGGGGTGAGCCGATGACCGACAATGAAATAATCGGGCTGTATTGGGAGCGTTCCGAAAAGGCTCTTTCGGAGAGCCGGCGCAGTTACGGGCGGCTGTGCGGACGCGTCGCGGAGAATATTCTCGGCAGCCGCGAGGACGCGGAGGAGTGCTTTAACGACGCGCTTTTCGCCGCGTGGAACGCGATACCGCCCGAGCGCCCCGATTCGCTCTCGGCGTATCTGGCGGGGATAACGCGAAATCAGGCGCTCACAAGGCTTAAAGCCCGACGGCGGCAGAAACGCGGCGGCGAAACGGAGATACTGCTCTCGGAGCTGGAGGACTGCGTTCCCGTCGGCGGCTTCGAGGATGCGCTTATCGACGCGCAGCTTATCGGCGAGACGATAAGCTCGTTCTTAAAGGAGCAGACCGAGGTAAACGCGGCGGTGTTCACGGAAAGGTACTTTTATTGCAAAACTATCGCGGAGATATCGCGCGAGAGCGGCTTCACGAAAAGCAAGATCACCGCGATACTGTTCAGAATGCGCGAAAAGCTTCGGCTCGCGCTTACGGAGAAAGGAGTGGACATATGACTTCGGAAAACATTTTTGAGGGCGTTTCGTTTATCGAAAGCGGATTTATCGACAGCTCCGCAGCGGTTCTGAAGCGGCGGCGCTCGGAACGCAGAGCCGATATCGCCCAAAGAGCGGCGTGTATCGCGGCGGTCGTTCTGGTGTTCGGAGGGCTTATGATAGCGTACAATGCCGTGCGCTCGGGGTTAACAGGAGACAGCGGAGTTCCGCCCGTGGTTATTGCGGAGATAGACGGCGCGGGGTACTGCATGGAGGGCTTCCACACGGGAGATATCCGCAGGGCATACGGGCTGCCCGAACCGACCGTCGAGCTGAAAGGCGAATTTATCGGCAGCTATTACGCGGGTTACGAGGGAACCGAGGAATATGACCGCGTGGATTTTTACACGGTAAATATTGATACGGAGCTTGATGTGCTGCTCGGCGAATATAAAGGCAGACTCTGCTATTGGGTCAAGGGGTATGACACGGTAGAGACGAAAGAATAGACAAAGCAAAGCCGCGGAGAAATTCGCGGCATTTACTCTTGACAATATTTCCCGAAAATATTATCATAAAATTGACGGCAGCAAGCGAAAAAACAAAAGACCGTCGGAAAGGGAAAGTATTATGTCAAGAAGAGGTATCAACATCTACAAGCGCAAGGACAACCGCTGGGAGGGCAGATTTTACATCAAGGGCACGAAGAAGTACCGTTCCGTCTACGGCAGGACCTACACCGAAACGCGCGACAAGCTGCGGCTTCTGGCGGCGGACAACACTCCGGTCGGGTGCAAAAACATACTGTTCAACACAGTGGTGCTCAACTGGCTCGAGGAGCGCCGCTCGATAGCGAAATGCGGCTCGGTCGGGACTTATTCCGCGCGTATCACAAAGCATATCCTGCCGTATTTCGAGGGGAGAAAGTACGGCGACATAAACGCGTTCGACGTCACCGTTTTCATCAACGAGAAGCTCTCGGAGGGGCTTTCGGCGAAATACGTCGGCGATATCGCCATGATACTCAAAAGCGCCGCGAAGCTGTTCTCCGAAACAACGGGCTGCGAAAACCGCCTTGCCGCCGTAAAGCTCCCGCGGGCGCGTCAGCGCGAAACGAACGTCCTCACGCAGAGTGAGCAGAAGCTCCTCCAGACCAAGCTTCTGGAGCTTGACAGCGATATTTCGATCGGTATTTACCTGAGCTTCTTTACGGGTCTGCGAATCGGCGAGCTTTGCGCGCTTCAATGGGGCGATATTGATTTCGAGAGCAGTCTGCTCCGCGTGAGAAAGACCGTCCAGCGCGTCGCCGTCACGGGCGGAAAGCATAAGACCGCCGTGGTCGTGTCCACGCCCAAGACCGAGACCTCTCAGCGCGTGATACCGCTGCCCGGCTTTATCACGGAGCTTCTCGCGCCGCACCGCAAGGCGGACGGGCTGTTCATCATCTCGGGCAGGGAAAAGCCCGCCGAGCCGCGCACGCTCACGCACCACTTCAAGGAGATATTAAAGAGCGCGGGGCTTCCCGACGTGAAATTTCACACGCTGCGCCACACGTTCGCGACGAACTGCCTACAACATAATTTCGACGTGAAAACGCTCTCCGAGATACTCGGACACGCAAACACCGACATAACCATGCGCATTTACGTTCACACCTCGCTCGACAGAAAGGTCGCCTGTATGAATCTCCTCGCGCCGCTGGCTTAAATTGTCTGCAAAATAAACAATAATTTCTTGCGTAAACCGCCGAAATTCTCCAAAATACCCTTTACAAATCGTCCCGATTATATTATAATATAAAATAGAGATTATAACGAAATAAAAAGGGAAGATATAATAATGAATATGGTGAGGAGCGTTACATTGCAGTATGATAACAGACCGCTCGGCACGGCGGTAAAGGAGCGCACTCAGCCCGCGGACGCGCAGGTAAATCCGCGCGTTTCCGCCGAACAGCACAGAGCAGCCATAGCCGCGAAGAAAAGAGCGCTGAAGATAGCGCGCGGCAAAAAGACATATGACACGGTAAAGCGTATCTGCGACGTTGCCGGCTCGCTGGCGGGTCTGATAGTGTTAAGCCCCGTGTTTCTGCTTATCTCGCTGCTGATAATCTTCGAGCGCTCGGGGAAGCGCGTGTTCTTTAAGCAGCGGCGGCTGGGAATGGGCGGAAAGCCTATTTACATATACAAATTCCGCACGATGATCGACAATGCCGAGGACGTTAAGCGCTGGCTCAACAAGGAGCAGCTCGCGCAGTATTACAGCGAATACAAGGTAGAGGACGACCCGCGCGTTACCAAGGTCGGGAAGTTTCTGCGGCGGACGGGTCTGGACGAGCTTCCGCAGCTTGTGAATATCCTCAGGGGCGAGCTGAGCATAGTAGGTCCGCGCCCCATTCAGGAGAGCGAGACCGCGCTTTACGGCAAGGACAAGGCGCTGCTGCTGTCGATACGTCCGGGACTTACGGGCTACTGGCAGGCGTACTGCTCGGGCGACACTACATACACTAACCGCAAGCGCCAGCGAATGGAGATACACTACGTTCTGCACAGAAATCTGTTGTGGGATATCAAGATATGCTTCGCGACGTTCGGCGCTATCGTCAGAAAGGCAAAGCGCGGACAATAATATAAATAGGCGCACGCTCGGCACGGACGATACTTATGTATCGAACGCGCCAAAGCCTGCGCCTTTATCATCTTAATTACTCTTCGTCGTCATCGTCGTATGAGCCTTCGTCCTCTTCCTCGTACTCGTCGAGGGTGCGGGTGAGCTTCTTCTTGTAGCTGCGGTACACCATTATGAAAATGAGCACCGCCGCCGCTATCACCAAGGTTTCGATAATTACGATAAGCACGCTGTGCTCCGAGCTTTCCCTGGGATTGACGACCACATGGCAGACCGCCTGCGCCTGTCCGCCGTTCAGCGAAACGGTGATGTCGGTTTCGCCGGGAGCCTTCGCGGTGATAACTCCGTCGATCTGCCCGACCTCGGCGGTTATCTCGTTTGAGGTCGTGTATTGAATTTCAGTCACGGGAGCGTCCTTGGGAGCGTGTTGATACGCAAGCTCAAAGGTCTCGCCCGCCGTCATGATGACGTTCGCGCCCGTCGTGAACGTGACCTTGTTTACCGCAAGATGCCCGACAAGCTCCTCGTAAGAGCCGAGCCGCGTCAGGGGACTGTTTTTCTTGTACAGCAGATAAACGGTGGTGTCGCCCTGCGGAGTCAGCTTGCAGACCGTCTTTTTTTCGCCCGCGACGGCTATGGTAAGCTCGCGCTGCTCGACGCTCTCAAACGAGAAGTAGCCGCGGGTATCGGAAACGGCTTTCAGCGTGTCGATAACGAGCTGCGCGCCCACGACGGGATTGCCCTCGCTGTTGTAAATGTAGCCGTCCAGCTTCGCGGTATCGTAGGCGACGTCGCTTGTGACCGTCACCGAAACGGTTTCCGACAAGTCCGCGCCGCGTACGGTTATCGCCGCCTCGCCCGTTTTCAGCGCGGTGATAAGTCCGCGTTCGTTGACCGTCGCGATCTCGGGGTTGCTCGACTCGTAGGTTATCGTGTAGCCCTCGGAAACATTTTCGGGCAGCAGCTTCGCTTCTATCTGAGCTGTCGCGCCGATCTTCAGCGTAAAGGTGTTCTGCGTCAGCACAAGAAACTCGGGAACCTCCGCGGGCTTTGAAACGTGGATAAGCGCGTCCGCCTGTATCCCGCCGTAATACGCGGTAATGTATGCGTCGCCCTCTCCGACAGCTATGATATTGCCGTTGGTGTCGACGTGCGCAACGCTTGTGTTGAAGCTGGTGAACTGGATGACGGGATTCTCCCAGATGTTGTTTTCAATGGTCGCGACAAGCTGAACGCCCTCGCCGATGATCAGCGACGTTTCGTAGAAGTTGAGCCGGATAACGGGCTCGGGCGGAGGGGGCGGCGGGTCGGGTTCGGAGGTCACGGGAGGATCCGGCTCGGAGGTGACCGGGGGATCCGGTTCCGAGGTGACCGGGGGATCCGGTTCCGACGTGGGCGGATCAGGCTCGGAGGTGACCGGAGGATCCGGTTCCGATGTGGGCGGATCAGGCTCGGACGTTACGGGCGGCTCCGACGTATCGGAAGTGTCGGAGGTGTCAGGCTCCGAGGTTTCGTAGGTGATAGGATCGGCAGTCTCGCCGGTTTCGTCGGTAGGCGCGGCAAACGCCGTCAGCGCCACAGAGATTCCAGTGATAACAGCGAAAAAAGCGCCGATCAGTTTTTTTCTGTTGAATTTATTAAATTTGCTCATAACAAAATTCCTTTAGGTGGTTATTTATGAAAAAAGTTTTAATGGTCGCTTCGGAAAGCTCGCATTTCAAGAACTTTCATCTTCCTTATATTAAAAGGCTGCTCGACAACGGAGTCGGGGTTCACACCGCGTCCAACGGTGAATTTTCGTTCGGGGAAACCGTCCACACGCGCCTCGGCTTCAAAAAGAAGCTGACCTCCCCCGCAAACCTCGGCGTTATCCTCAAACTTGCCGGGCTTATCCGCAGGGAGCGCTACGACGCGGTTTACACCAACTCCACGCTCGCGGGCTTCGCCGGGAGAGCGGCGGCAATACTTTCGGGCGTTAAAGCCGTTGAGTGCCGCCATATCTGTCACGGCTATCTTTTCAACGACGACGGCAGCGCGCGAAGCCGCTTGTATCTCGCGTTCGAGAAGCTGGTAAGACGGCGCACGGATCTCCTTGCGGTAATGAACGCCGACGATCTTGAAATAGCCCGCGCACACAAGCTGGGCAGGGAGATCGTGTTCCTCGACGGAATGGGTCTTGACGCGGAAAAGCTGCCGCCGCTCCCCGCCGAGGATACCGAGCGTGAGCGGGCGCGTCTGGGCGCGGAGAACGGCGAACTGTTGTTCCTTTGCGTTGGGGAATTCTCGCCGCGGAAGAACCAAGCCGCGATACTGAGAGCGTTCGCAAGCCTTAAGCGCACGGACTGCCGCCTGATATTCGCGGGCGACGGCGAGCTTCTGGGGGAATGTAAGGCGCTGGCAGAGCAACTGGGAATTTCCGGAAAAACCGCGTTTCTCGGGCACTGTGCCGAGATGAACGCGCTTTACAGAGCCTGTGACTGCCTTATCTCGGCGAGCCGCTTCGAGGGCTTGCCGTTCAACGTCATGGAGGCGCTGTACTGCGGCGAGAGCGTTATCGTAAGCGACGTAAAGGGCAACCGCGACCTTGCCGCGCCGTCCGCGCTGTATCCGTACAACGACGAGTGCCGTCTCGCGGAGCTTATGGAGAAAGCCCGCTCCGGCAGCGGCGAAAGTACGCTCCCCGAGCGCTGTCTTCTCGCAAGCGCTCTCGAAAAAAACATCCGTCTTCTGCGCCTTGAATAAGCCTATTATAATATGTAGCGTTACCAAACTGCCACACAACTATTTTACCACACCGAGGTGCATTAGTCAAGAGGGTTTGGAATTAAAAATGTGATCCGAAATTTTTACTATTTTTACAAATTTTGTCGTAATTTTTTTCCAATTGGACGAATTTAATAAAAGTTTCACGTTATAATATACAAAATGTTCTGTTGAGAGTTGTAAAAATGTAATATAATTCTACAAAAATAGTGTGAAAAGCAAAAAAACACTTGATAAATGAAATTAGGTATGTTATAATGTAAATGTTGAAAAGGAAAAAAACTATTTTCAATGCAAACCTAATTTTTGCGTCGGGTGGTAAAAACAGATGCTTGTATACTTAGTGAACATTTTTGCTGTTTGTGTATGGGCAATGGTTTTCTGCACGGGCAAAAAGACGTTGCTTAAAAGGACAATCTTTGTGGTGCTGTGTTTTGCTCAGTGCGTTGTGATCGCGGGCTTCCGCTACGGAATAGGCGCCGACTACGGAATGTACGCGTCGGGCTTCTTCAGTATGGCAAGGACGGGTTTTGAGGAGCTTTCTTACGAGGATTGGGAGATAGGTTATATCCTGCTCAACAAGATAGTCGGCATTTTCACGGCATGGCCGTCCGCACTCATTATGGTGAGTACGGTGCTGTCGCTTATCGGACCGTTCTATCTGATATGGCGGTACTCGTCGGGACCCTTTATGTCGGTGTTCCTGTACTTGAATATGTACTTGTTCTATCTGGATATGAACTACATCAGACAGGCGATTGCGATGTCGATACTGTGCTTTGCTTTCGGGTTTCTCCGCGATAAAAAGTTCTGGAGATTTTTGCTTATCGTGGCGATCGCGGCGACGTTCCACCTTACGGTACTTTATATGATACCGGTGTTTATTGTGGCGCTGCTGAAGATCTCACCTTCGTCGATGATGCTCTATCTGTTCGGACTGCTGTTCTACTACATTCTGTCCGACGGTATACTCAACATCATTCTCTCGAAATTCCACACGGAATACGCGGGGTCGGTATTTATCGAAAGCGGAGTTTATTTCTACTATGCCCTGTTCCCACTGCTGTTATGCGCCGGAATGGTGGCGCTGTCATTCTATCTCAAAGAGATACCGCGTTCGCTGAATGTGCTTATCCACATGACGCTGATGATGGGCTTCTGGCAGATCGTAATGACAAAGCACTCTCTTTTTGAGAGATTTTCGTATTACACAATGCTGTTCGTTATTCTGGCTGTTCCCGAGGCTCTCAAAGCGTTTAAACATCAGCTGAGAGAAAACCTCAAGGAGAAGTATCTGAAAGAGATGGGCAGCGACGCGGAAGAGTCGAGAGCGCTTTCAAGGCGTGTCACGAACACGACGGCTGTTGTTGTGTTTTCTGTGACGACCGCGATAGTGGTTCTGGCATTTGCGTACAACATGGTCGGTCTGATAGTTCCGGAGGCTGGAGTTCACGGCGTGCTGCCGTATCAGACTCAGAACCGGATGAACATACCGAATATAGACGGTTTCTTTAAAGGGTAAATAATGGCGATCATGCCTTTATTTATAAAAAACACATGGAGGAAATGAATAATGAAAAAGAAGATTTTTGCCGCTGCTGTGGCTTTTGTAGCAACTATGTCTCTTGCAACAAGCGCATTCGCTGCAGCTCCCGGCGGTACCAACGGCACTGCAACCGCAGAAGTTAAGGTAGAGGCTGACAAGGCTACTACTATCGAAACCGATAAGGGTCTTACTCTTGACGCTCCCGCAGGTGCGTTCGAGGCAGGCGCTGACATCAAGCTTGAAGCTAAGATCGATTGGGTACAGTCCGCTCCCACTACCACCAAGAAGGTTGAGGACGCTATCGCTTCCATCGCTTCCGTAAGCGGCGATACTGCTAAGGCTGTTGTAAACACCAAGGTTGAGATCAACCTCACTTCTAACGGTGCTGCAGTTCAGCCCAACGGCAAGGTTAAGGTTACCATTGCTTGGGACGGCAAGTCCAATGTTGTTGCTTATGTAAACGGCAGCACTGTTGAGTTCTACGCTCTTACCGTAAGCGGCAACACTTGCTCTTTTGAGACCAGCCACTTCTCCGACTACTACATGGCTTCTGTTGATAAGACTGTTTTGTCGTCGATTGAGGGCAAGTCCGCTGATGTTAACAACAGCGGCAATAACAACAACCCCGGCACAGGTATCGCTCTCGCGGTAGCTCCCGCAGGTCTTGCTGTTGCATTTGTTGGCGTAACCGCTATCGTATCCAAGAAGAAGAGAGGCTAATCCCTCACGAAAGCCAACTGCTTTCACAAGCAAATAATTTTGCTTACAACAGTGCAGTGCATAAAGCATTGCACTGTTTTTGTTAAGGAAGAATATGCCTACTATTGTAAAAGAACACGTCGCCGTTTCGGTGACGAACGAAATTTTCGCGCCCGTGATGTGCGGCTTCGTCGGGTGGACTCTTCGAAGCGCACTCGCGGCTGGCGTGAAGCGGCTGTACTTTCTGGCGCGCGACGGCTGGATAATGTACAACGCCGCAAAGCTGATCGCCGAGCGGAATGGACTTGACATCGAGCTTCGGTATCTGTACTGCTCGCGAATGTCGCTTCGTAACGCGGCTTTGGCTGACTTGAGCGAGGAAGCGTACCGCTACTTACTGGAGGGCGGATTCGCGCTTACGCCGAGGACGATACTTGGTCGGCTGCGGCTCTCCGAGGGTGAACGCGCCGAGGTTTACGCGGATATCGGGTTTGACGGCGGCGAGAATACCGAGCTTGGCAAGTCAGCCGCTGCCGAATTCTGCGGTAAACTGCGTAACAGCGCGGTTTACAACGATTACATAAAGTCCGTGTCGGCGGCGAACAAGGCGAACGCGCTCGGATATCTGGAGCAGGAGGGATTGCTCGGGGACGAAAAGTACGCGCTAGTCGACAGCGGCTGGACAGGCTCTATGCAGCGAATGTTCCGTGTGCTGACGGGGAAAACTCAGATCGGGTACTATTTCGGACTGTACGCGCAGCCGAGCGCCGAGGACGGCGAGTTCAACGCCTATCTCTTTGATAAACATACGTCGCCGAGGTTGGTTGCGACGTTCAACAATAACCTGTTTGAGACGCTTTGCTCCGCGCCGCACGGCATGACGGTCGCCTACGAGCGCCGCGAGGACGGATATTTTCCCGTGTTCAAAGACAAAGAAAATCTGAACAAGGACAACCGATTGTTGGAAATTCAGGAGCGCGTGCTTTATGAATTTGCGCGTTCGTACATACTCCCCGGGGAAATTCCCGGCATGGAGCGGCGGCAGAGGTTCGCGTTTCCGCTGTTGGCGCGGCTGATGTACAAGCCGTCCGCCGAAATTGCGGAGGAGTACGGGGCGCTGCGGTTCTCGGACGATCCCGCGGAGCTGTACGCGTTTCCGCTGGCGGCGCGGGTCGAGCGAACCTCGCGGTTGTATTTTCTGCCGCGCCTTTATGAGAAATTTTTCCGCAAGGGCAGGCTGAACGCGCCGCTCTACTGGGGCTACGGCGCGGCGGTTCTGTTGGGAAAGGGCGCGTTCTGCCGCGCGAATCTGCGGCTCTGGGAGATACTGTGGCTTATTAAACGACGGTGAGGAGGGCGCGTTATGAGCGGAATTTCGGTGATAATGCCCGTTTATAACCCCGAGCCGTCCGAGCTTGAACGCGCTCTGCGGTCGGTGCTGAACCAGAGCATGAGCGATTTCGAGCTGGTGATCTGTGACGATTGCTCCAAGCCTTATGTTCATGAAATAATTGACAGGTGCAGCGATGAGCGTATAGTTTATCTGCGCAACGAAAAAAACGGCGGCTGCGCGTATTCGCTCAACCGCTGCATTGAAGCCGCGCGGGGTGAACTCCTGATACGTCAGGACGCTGACGACTATTCGCTCCCGGGGCGCTTTGAGGTGCTGAAGTCCGCCTATGAGCGGACGGATGCGGATATCGTCGCCACGAACATTGTTTTATTTGACGAAAGCGGTGAATGGGGTCACCGGGACTATCCCGCCGAGGTGCGAAAGCGTGATTTCTTGTTCGCGGTGCCGTTTATGCACGGGGCTTGCGCGCTGAAGAGGTCGGCGGTCGAGGCGGCTGGCTTGTACCCCGTGAGCCGCGACACCGCGCGCTGCGAGGAATACGCGATGTTTATGACGATGTTCGCACAAGGCGCGCACGGAATAAACCTCCCCGAGCGCTTGTACGCGTTCAACGAGAACCGCGCCGCTATCGCGCGCAGACGTTACTCGGACAAGGTGCGCGAGGTCAGGGTAAAGGCGAGGGGCTTTCGCGAGTTAAAGTTGTATCCGCGCGGGATAATTTACCTCGCTAAACCGCTGGCAGTCGGTCTTATTCCGCCGAGACTGCTGGCAAAAATTAAAGACAAGGTTTTTAGGAGACGCAAATGAGCTTAAAGAAAAGGGTTTACGATATTCTGGTGGCAAAGCAGCCGCCGATCCGCCGCCGCTATGTGCGGTACAAGGAGCAGGGGAAATCGCCCGCGGCGCGCGCCGTGTACCTTTTTCGGCTGAATTTCAGCTACTATGTGCTTGGTGATCATGAGCTTTCGCGGTTCGGGAGATCGAACGCGAAGCCGTACTGCAAGGGCGCGGAGAGCGGATTGAGCGCTCGGGAAACGCCCGAGGAATTTGCCGCGAAGCTTGCCGCCTTTGAGGCGGTCTCGTTCGACATTTTTGACACGTTGATTTACCGTCCGTTTGCGCGTCCCGTCGACCTTTTCCATATTGTGGGAGCGGAAGAGGGTCTGCTGAATTTTGCGGAGCTGCGGCAGTACTGCGAGCGCAAAGCCCGTGAGAAGCGCTTCGGGGAGAACGGAACGCACGAGGTCACGTTGGATGATATTTACCAATATATGGAGGATTATGCGGGCAGTTCTTTCGCGGCGGCTAAGGAAAAGGAGCTTGCGGCGGAAATGTCGCTTTGCTTCGCGAACCCGTATATGAAGAGGGTCTGGAATATTCTCCGGGTGAGGGGAACGCGGCTGGTCGTTACCTCGGATATGTATCTGGACAGGGAATTTCTGGAAAGACTGCTGCGGAAGAACGGCTTTGAGGGCTTTGAGCGCGTGTTCGTCTCGAACGAGCGCGGCGCTTCAAAATACCGCGGCGGACTTTACGAGACTGTCAAGAATTACCTCCAATGCAATAAGATAGCTCATATCGGGGATAATACACACAGTGACATTGAAATGAGCAAAAAGCACGGTTTGACTCCGTTCCTTTGCCCGAACCCGAATACCGTCGGGAACGCTTACCGCCCCGCCGGGATGAGCCGCATGGTCGGTTCGGCGTATTGCGGTCTGGTGAACGCGCGGCTCCATTCGGGGCTTGAAAAGTACTCCATGCTCTATGAGTACGGCTACGCGTACAGCGGAATTTTCGTGTTGGGATTTTGTCGGTTTATTCACGGGATAGCCGAGCGGCGCGGCGCGGATAAGGTGCTGTTCCTCGCGCGCGACGGCGACCTGCTGAAACGTGTCTACAACAGGCTTTATCCCGAATGTCCAACCGAGTACTTTCTCTGGTCAAGACTTGCGGCGACCAAGCTTTGCTTCGAGGAGAACACCGCCGATTTTATCCGCCGCTTCGTTTACCATAAGTGCGGCGACGGTCTGACCGCGGAGGAGCTTCTGCGGCAGATGGAACTGTCGGAGCTTGATTATCCGGACAAGTCCGAGATAGTTACCGATAAAAACTATAAGAAGCTCGCGCGGTTCATCATCGCGGAAAGAGAGCGGATCGCGGCGCTGTACAAGCCGCTTGGCGACGGCGCGCGGCGCTATTTCGGAGAGACGCTCGACGGCTGCGGACGGGTGCTGGCGGTCGACGTCGGCTGGGCGGGAAGCGGCGGCGCGGCTATTTCTCAATTAGCCGAAAAATGGGAATTTGACTGCGAGGTCATCGGCGTTATCGGCTGCGCGAACGACAGCTCGACCGAGCAGCCCGACTGCTCCGAGGCGCTGCTGCAAAGTGGAAAGATGTACGCGTACTGCTACTCGCAGAGCCACAACCGCGGTCTTTACAACGCTCACGACGCGGCGAGAGGGCACAACATTTTCTTTGAGATGCTTCTCGGCTCGGAAACCCCGTCGCTCAAGGGCTTTAACGCGGACGGCACTCCGATATTCGCAGAGCCGGAGCTTGGAAATGCCGCAGTCGTAAAGCAGATCCACGCGGGCGCTCTTGACTTTATCGCGGATTACACCGCGCGGTTCGCCGATTATCCGTATATGCTCGATATCGGCGGCAGCGACGCATACGCTCCGTTCGGGGCGGCGGTAAGAGCGGGCGGAAAATACTTTAAGGCGGTGCTGGGCGAATGCACTTTCAACACCGGAGTGGGAACTAAGGAAGAAAAAATCGGAAAACAGGTATAGAAAGGAACGATCAACTTGGCAACAATGACAAAATTTGAGGAACAGATGAAATATCTCACCTTCCTGAAGGAGGTCGTAAAGCGCGATATCAAGCGAAAATACTACAAGTCCGCGTTGGGAGTGCTCTGGACGGTGCTGAACCCGCTTCTTTCCATGCTGGTCATGACGCTGGTATTTTCGACGCTGTTCAAAAGAAATATCGACAACTACCCTATCTATCTGCTATGCGGACAATTGATATTCAGCTTTATGAGCGGCAGCTCGCGGCAGTCGCTGAGCGCCATTCTGGCAAACGCTGGGTATATCCGTTCGATCTATATCCCCAAATACATCTTTGTGCTGTCGAGAGTGGTCGAGGGCTTTGTAGATATGCTGTTCTCGCTGAGCGCGCTGGTGGTTGTAATGATCTTTACTCACGCGAAGTTCACGCTTAATCTGCTTATGCTGCCGACCTTGCTGGTTATCGTATTTATTTTCACGTTCGGACTGTCGCTTGTGCTGGCGACCTACGGAACTTTCTTCCGCGATCTTCACCACCTTTACGGAATTTTCACGACGCTCTGGATGTGGCTGTCGGCAATATTCTACCCGATAACGATCGTTCCGAGCACCTACCGTTTTCTCCTTGACCTTAATCCCGCGATACACTATATCGGCATAATGCGCGCGATCTGCTACGAGGGAGTTATGCCGTCCGAAAAATCGCTGGTGATCGCGACCTGCTACGCGGTGCTTATGCTTCTGCTGGGTATTTCTGTATTCAAGGAAAACGAAAACAAATTCTTCCTGTACGTATAAAGGAGCATTGACGATGAGTGACAACAATATTGCAATTAAGGCGGAGGACGTTTCGATGATGTTCAACCTCAGCCGCGAACGCGAGGAGCGCCTGAAAGAGTATATCATCAATCTGGTGAAGGGCAAGCTGTTTTTCGATGAATTCTGGGCGTTACAGGACATATCGTTTGAGGTGGAAAAGGGCGACAGTCTGGGTCTTATCGGCGTAAACGGATCGGGAAAGACCACGCTTTTAAAGCTTGTGGCGGGCATTATGAAGCCGACAAAGGGAAAAATCTACACCGACGGCTCGATAGCGCCGCTGTTCGCGATGGGCTCGGGCTTTGACAGCTCGCTTTCCGCGCGCGAGAATATCTTTCTTGTCGGAGCGCTCCGGGGCTACACCAAGGAGTATATGAGAAAGCGCTTTGACGAGATAATCGATTTCGCAGAGCTGGAGGATTTCGTCGACGTTCCGCTGAAAAACTACTCGTCGGGTATGTCGTCGAGACTTGCGTTCGCGATCGCAACGCTGGTTCACACGGATATTCTGATAGCCGACGAGGTTCTCTCGGTCGGCGACGCGAAGTTCCACAAAAAGAGCGAGGCGCGTATGGCGAAAATGCGCGAGGGCGGCACGACTATACTGTTTGTATCACACTCTGCGGGCGCGGTGCAGAAGGTTTGCCGCAACGCTATCTGGCTCGACCACGGCAAGATCGTAATGGCGGGACCGTCCGCTAAGGTCTGCAACGCTTATGCGGAGTTCTGTAAGACGTAAAAGATCCCGTTTTCGGGTTTGAATTCGACAATAAAACAGGAGGACACATCAATGGAAGCAACACTTAAATGCGGCGGCAATTCTGCGAGGATAGCTCAGCACGGCGCGGAGCTGAAATCGCTCGTCATGGACGGCAGGGAATTTATGTGGAGCGGCGACCCGGCGGTCTGGGGAAATACCGCGCCGGTAATGTTCCCGATGATCGGAACGCTCAAGGACAACAAAACGCTGATACTCGGCAGGGAGTACAGTCTGCCAAAGCACGGATTCACGCGCGATCTGGAGCTTACGCCCGAGGACACGTCCGAAAATTCGGTGATGTTCTCGCTGGAGCAAAGCGATTACACCAAGCAGTTCTATCCGTTCGATTTTCGGTTTACGATACGGTACGCGCTCGAGGGAGACAAGCTCACGGTAAAGCATACCGTCAGGAATAACGACAAGGACGATATGCCCTATTGCATAGGCGGACACCCCGCGTTCGCGTTTGACGGCGATCTGTCTGATTATCGGCTGGAGTTCCCGCAGAAAGAGACCTTGTCCGCGCCGATTTACAACCTCGACGTTCACCTTTTCGAGGACGACAACCGCGTTCCAATGCTGAACGACAGTAATGTACTCCCGCTGAACCGCGAAATGTTCTACAAGGACGTGGTGTACTTCGATAAGGTAAAGTCGCGCTCGGTGAAGTTCCTCGGCAAGGACGGAAAGGGCTTGCGGGTGGATTATCCCGATTTCACCTCGCTCGCGGTATGGCAGGCGAAGAACGCGCAGTTCCTCTGTGTTGAGCCATTCTGCGGCTCGGCGGACTTTTCCGACTGCACGGGCGTTTTCGCCGAAAAGCGCGGGATAGAGATACTTAAGCCCGGAGAGGAAAAGACATATACTTTCTCGTTTACCGCGGTATGAAATTCAGCGGCTGTCGATCATACGGCAGCCGCTTTTTATGCGGCAATTTTTAAAAAAATTAAGAATTATTTGTGAAAATTGCACAATTGGCAAATTGTACAAAGAATAATGTATATAAATTTTTTTCCAACGTCTATCAAAAATTTTGAATGCACTAAAGATAACTTGTTCATGCAGCTCAATAAGCTGATCTTTTTTCGTATTGTTTACCAATATGCAAACCAAAATTCTTATGTTATAATATTATTACGGTTCGAATCGAAAAATATTTATCTTTTATGAAAGGAAAATTAGTATGAGAAATAATAATGTGGTGGCGTTTGTCCCGTTGAAGGGTGTGTTTTATAAGGGCATCAATATTTTCGAGTATTGCTGGAGGGAGTTTTTCAAAAACGGCTCGGTAAACATTGCCGAAATTCTCGGCGACAAAGATAATATCATGATTCCGAAAAACATACAAGTCAGCAGACTAAACGAGATCCTCAGAATGTTAGAAGGTCGTTTCGATTACAGCGAGGTCGATTCGCTTGACGATGTTTTTGGAGAGGACGATCAATACGGAGCCGGGAGCTGCGATGATATATTTGCCGATGAGCCGGATGATTCCGTCTTAGACGGCTATAACGCTGTTGAGATCTATGATACAACGGGATTTGACGCATACCTCACGCTTTCAGAGCTTGAGGACTCATTGTCTCCCGATGAGGACGAATGGACTGAGGACGAGATTGACGAGATGCTTAATGAGCTTTTTGCGGACGAGGAGGAATAAATTATGAATATTGAAATAAATATAACACCGATGAGCTTTCGGAATGGAGTGCTGGGGCTTCCGATAGACTGCTGCCGTGATTGGTCGGTTCTTTCGGGGGGAGTGGAAGGCATTTTTATCTATGCGGGAAGAACGTCAAACGTAAACTACACACCGAAGCATATTAACCTGTTGGAGGACAAAGCTGCCGCTTGGCAGTTTACCGTAAACGATCTTGTGCAGTTCAATCAGTTGAGGCTCGATGGCGTGCACACATATATCGACGAAAAGGTATCCGGGGAGAAACTTATCTGTGAGCTGGAACAGATCGGCGACAAATATAAGCTTGAAGTGCTTGATGTAAAGACACTGCCAGCGACGAATGCAACGAAGAAGGTCAAAGCGCTTTTGAAGCAGGGCTTCAGACCCGAGGCGTCAAGTGATTCGCCCGCGCCTGTTTGGAATGCCCCGAGTGGGTGGATACCATATAATCAGCTCGACGAATATTCGGATGTGCGCGACTGCCTGTATATCTGGCAAGGCAAAAAGGGCGGCTTTGAAACGGTATACTTGTATGTCGGGATAGTAGGGAACAGCAGGGGAGAAGGGATGAGTAAGCGCAACCTCGCGCAAAGGCTCAAGGAGGAAGAAAAAAAGTTCTCGGCGGACTACGTACATATTGAGCAATTTAGATTTTGTTCATTAAACAATCCGCATGGCTATTCCGTCCCGGAGCTTTTGAAAACGGTGGAAATGGCGGAAATCACGGTTATGACATCCCTATTCAAATGCGAAAGCGCAAGGGAAAATATAGATGCGCTGTTCGGCGATCAAGATGTTGTTTTACTGAACCGAATGACCTCCTACAAGTTTGTGAAATGACACTGTGAGAAGAGCTTCTCGTTTACCACAGTGTGAAATTCAGCGGCTGTCTGATAACGGCAGCCGCTTTTCAATTGCTATTGACTTTATCCGCCCGATAGGTTATAATATAATCGAAAGAAAAAAGGTTACGCCGAAAGGAAAATACAATGCTCAAAATTCTATTCGTCTGCCACGGTAATATCTGCCGCAGCCCGATGGCGGAGTTTATAATGCGCGATATGTGCGAAAAGCGTGGAATAACGGACGTTGTTACCGCTTCGGCGGCGACCTCAACCGAGGAGCTGGGCAACAGGGTGCATTACGGAACGCGCTCGGTGCTTGACCGTCTCGGGATAGACTGTTCCGATAAGCGCGCGCGGCAGATAACGCGTTCCGACTATGACGAGTACGACCTGATAATCGGCATGGACTCGGCGAATATCCGCAATATGACGCGCTATTGGGGCGACAAGGCTCATAAAATACATAAGCTGCTCGACTTCACCGAGCGCAGAAACGCGGATGTTGCCGACCCGTGGTACACGGGAAACTTCGAGCGCACCTACCTCGACGTTAAAGAGGGCTGCGAGGGGCTTATCGCGGCTATTCTGCGGGGTGACTTTGGTGATAATTAAGAGCGGCGATTAACAGCCGCAGCGGCAAAAGTCGCAAGCGGGCAGTGCGCCCGAAGCGGAGGGAGTGCTGCTCGGCTAGTGAGCGCGAAGCGTCAGCAAGCTGACGCACCTGCGAACGGTGCGAGCTTTTGCCATTTAAATAAGGAGTGATTTTATGTACGGACCCGATCCCAACGCAATTTTCCCGAACGAGAATATTAAAAGCCTGTGCTTCATCAAGAACGTGATAACGCGCCCGACTATCATTGTCGGCGAATACACCTATTACGACGACCCCGACGGCGCGGAGCGCTTTGAGGAGCACGTCACGCACCACTACGACTTCAACGGCGACAAGCTGATAATCGGTAAATTCTGTGCGATCGCGCGCGGTATCGAGTTCATAATGAACGGCGCGAATCACCGTATGTGCAGCGTGACGACCTATCCGTTTAATATTCTGGGCGGCGGCTGGGAGAAAGCAACTCCCGCGCTGTCCGATCTTCCGTTAAAGGGCGATACCGTTGTCGGGAACGACGTGTGGATAGGTCAGAACGTCACGGTGCTGCCCGGAGTGCATATCGGCGACGGCGCTGTTATCGGCGCGAATTCGGTAGTAGCAAGCGATATTCCGCCGTATCGGATAGCCGCGGGAGATCCTTGCCGCGTTATCCGCAAGCGATTCGACGATGAACTGATTGAATATCTTCTGGAGCTTAAATGGTGGGATAAAAGCCCCGAGTGGGTCTTCGCGAATCTTGACGCGCTGTGCAGCGGCGATCTGTCGCTTATACGAAAGGTAACGGAGGTGTAACTGTGGAATTTTCCGAATATCTTGAAATGGCAAAGCGCCAGCTTGCGGTCGATCTCAATTGCGCTCCGGGCGATTTTGAACGCGCGGAGAACGTTCTTACCGTTTCGGCGGCGAACCCCGGGCGGCGTATGTACTCGGACGAGAAGTTCTTTCTTCAAATGGCGACGTTCGGCGGCAACGCGGTGTTGTCCGCCGACGAGGTTTTACACCCGTTTCTGCGTGAATTTACGGCGGACAAAACGGGTCATTGGCTGTTCGAGCAGGAGAAACTCGCCGTGCTGGAGCGCGAGCTTAACAAGTACGGCTATAGGCTTTCACGGACGCATCATATGTGCCTGCCGAAGTTTGACGTTACCTTACGGAGCGACATTCCGGTAAAGTGGTTCAGCGGGCGGGAGCAGATTGAGCCGTTCTACGACGGGCGTTTCCCGAACGCGCTTTGTGAGCGTTACCTTGAAAGCCGCCCCGACAGGATAGCGGTCTGCGCTTACAACGGTGACGAGATAATGGGCATGGCGGGCTGCTCCGAGGACGCTCCGGGATTTCTCCAGATCGGTATCGACATATTCCCGCAGTACCGCGGACGGGGAATAGGCACATATCTCTCACTGCTGATGAAGAACGAGATAATCCGCCGTGGGCGAAGCGACTCGTCGCCCATAATGCCCGTTTACGGCACGGCGGCGGCGAACATCCATTCGCAGAATATCGCGATGAACTGCGGTTTCCGTCCTGCGTGGGTGGAGCTGGAGGCGGAGAAGATCCCCGAAAACAAGCCGGAAATTTCCGATACATGGGTCACGGATATGAAGCAGGATATGGAGGACTATATCGAGGAGCAGGGAATTTACATCAGGCAATAAAATAAGCGGCAGGGTCTTAGCCTTGCCGCTTTGTTTTATCTTACGGTCGTTCCCGTGTAATAGAATTCCAGAATTTGCCTGTAATCCCAGCCGCTGTGAGTTGCGAGAGCGTTCGCGCCGTTCTGGCTCAATCCCACGCCGTGACCGTAGCCGTAGGTCGTCACCGTGAACTCCTCGCTGTCGCTGTCGTAGCTGATGTCAAACGCGCTCGACCGTACGTCGAAGCTCATTATCCTCTCGCGGAATACGCGCCCCGTTATCGTCACGGTATCGCCGTAGCTGTCGATATATGTATGATAGCCGCCTATGCTCATCCTGCCGACGTACTTGCCCTCGGTGCGGTCCTCGACCTTGAACCACTCCGACGGGTCGCCGTTCAGCGAAATGCCCGTGGTGTTGTAGATACGCGACTTCATATCGCTTGCCGAGAACTTCTTGGTGCGCCCGTAGTTGGGGTCGTACTGCTCGTCGAATTCGCAGTCAACGCTTTGCAGATACGGCACGCTCGTTCCCCAGACGTTCTGGCTGGATGCCGTGCAGCCCGCCGAGGAGGCGGAGTAGGTCGCCTGGATAATCTCGCCGTCATAGTAGACCGCCTCGCCGATGACCGAGCCGACCAGCACCTTGATTGAATCGCTTGCGTCGCTGATGTACGCGCTCGGCGTGTTGTTGCGGAGATTGAAGTATTTGACGTAGGAGTACGCCGCCACAGCCTGCGCTTTTATCGCCTCGGGAGCGAACGCGCCGCCGACCTCGTTTGCGACGATACCCGAAATTATGTCAAGCGCCGTTCCCGAAACGATCTCACCGTTTACGCTCACGCGCAGTATCTCGTTTGCCGCGGAGTTGTCGGTAATCACTTCGTTCGGCTGAGTCGGAATACTCGTGCTTGTCGAGGTGGAGCTGTCGGCGCTGCTCGTTGTTGAAGAAGCCGTGGAGCTTGATGAAGCAGAGCTTGAAGAGGTTGAGGAGCTTGTCGAGCTGCTCTGCTCCGGCGGCTCGGAGGTTTCTCCGCCGCTTGACGATTCAACAGGCTCGGGGTCGCTGCCTGAGCTTATCGGAGTGCTTTGCGGAGCGGATGAGCTTTGAGTGGAGCTTTCGGTGCTGCTCTCGACATATCCGGGATACTCCTCCGGCGGAATAGTCGACACGGGTATCTCCTCCACATAACCGCCGCCGAAAACCTCGGACGAGGTCGAGCTTGAGCTGTTGACGCTATCGGCGTCGGGAAGCTTTTCCGTAAGACTGCCCGGCATAAATACCGAGCTTACCGGGCGCTGCGCCAGCGACGGCTGCCCGAAGTTTTGCGTGTTCAGCGTTTCGGTTGTGGTCGACGTTGTTGACGAGGGCGGAGCGATAATGTTGTCGGGCGTAAGAAAGTCCTGCGTCCCGTGACCGTTATGCTCGCTGTCGTCATCGGAGGGTCTGACCGCAGCCGTGTCGTCAACGCCCGCGGCTCCCATTACTCCGCAGGTGAACAGATACACATTGCAGATACAGAGCGCCGCTATAATTTGAACAAGTGATAGTCTTTTCATGATCAGTCCTCGTAGTCCTCCGGTCTGTCCTCCAGCCCGTTCTCCTTGATATATTCGTCCAGTCCCTCAACGAGCGAGGTATCCCAGGTTCTGCCGTACCACCTCTGCCCGTAGATCTCGTAAAAGGTCTCAAAGAACTTCATACTGTCCTTTTCGGTTATCCTCTCGACGTCGACCTCGGGCGCTTCGTTCGGGCGAACCTTGCGCGCGACAACGACAAGTCTCAGGTCAAGTCCGCCGTAATCCTGGTCGCAGGTCGACAGCGTCAGGAACTCGTCGCCGTATTTCACGTCAACGCCCATATCGTAGTAGCTGCGGTCGCCGCACTCCAGAACGAAATCGTAGAACTCCGCGCGGTTGTTGAAGTAATTCGTTCCCGTGTAGTCGAACACCTCGCCGTGCTCCTCGGAAATATTCGTCACGAATACCGAGAATATCTTGTATTTGTTGTTGTTGTACAGCGTGTTGAAATCGATAACGGGGGAGAGCTTCACAAAGTTAATGTCGCGCTTGAAATTCATAAGCGCCGAGAATTGGAACTTGTACAGCATATTATGTCCGTAAATGACGGTGTTGTGGGGCATTTCGTTCGGACCTATCTGTCCGCGGTAGTCCGCGAAAAGCGTGCCGGAGAACTCGTACTCCTTGTTGAAGTTGGTATGCAGATAGTCCTCGTTGTTGTCCGTCTGCATAACGGGGTAGTCGATGTTCGTGCCGGGAACGTTCAGCCAGCCGATAAAGTCGTTGTTCTCGTTGTAGAGCGACGCGTACTCCTCGTTTATCGTACCCTGCGGAAGCTGTTGTATCTGCTCCTGGGTGGGAGTTTTGTTTTTCAGATCGACGATGTACGATTCGGTAGCGAGGACGTTTCCCTCGCTGTCGACCGCCATATGCGAGTTAAGTATGCTGTATTGCAGATAGTGCGCGGCGATAAGCACCACCGCGACTATCAGCACGAGCAGCGCGACAAGAAAAACGATCTTTCGCAGAATTTCGTTGGTGCTGTCGCCCTTGCAGGGGAGAAGTCCTGTTACGATACTGTTCCAGAGGCTTTGCTTTTTATGCTTTTTCTTTTTGTTGCGGTTCTTTTTTCCCTGAGGAGCAAGCCCCATATCCATTTCTGCCATTATTGATGTTCCTTTCAGATAGCCGAGGAACCTATCCGCAGTCGTTTGCCGCGGATAGGTTCATAGTGATACGTTATTTATCCGTTGTAGCCGTAGATAATGTCCTCTTTCCAGCCTCTGCCTTCCCATTCGCCGTAGCCGATATAGTTCTTGTAGTACGCTTCGCAGAACTTCGGTGAGGGATTGTAGTACGCCTTTTCAACGTCAACGGAGGGTTCCTCGCCGTCGCGAACCTCGCGCGCTACGATTACCCAGCGCAGCTGAGCGTCGCCGTTTCCGATGTTGGGAGTGCCATAGCCCCACGAGCAGGTGGACAGGGTAATGAGGTTGTCGCCGTACTTCAGATCAACGTCGGGGTTGATAAAGGTGGAGCGGTCGAGAACCTCCGCGCAGAAGTTGTCGAAATCCGACTTGGTCTCAAAGTCGCGTATCATATGGTACGGGAATACCTCGCCGTACTCCTCCTCAACGTTGACGAGCATACCGCCGAAGATCTTGTAGGTTGATTCCTTGTACAGCGTATTGAAGGTTATGGTGGGGAAACGCTTGTACATGCTGATATTCGTGGGATCGCCGGTCGACTCCGAGTAGTTGCAGTAGTCGAAGAGCTGACCGAAGTACTCGCCCGAACCCATATTGTGCCCGTAGATAACGATGTTCGCGGGTCTTTCGGTAGCCGTTACGGGAGCGTGGTAGTCCGCGTAGAGCGCGCCCGCTCTGCTGGGGTTGCCGTCAAAGTCGTGGGTGAGATAGTATTCGTTGTCCTCAGACTGAAGTACGGGCAGGTCAACGACTGTGCGGCTGTCGTCGGCTATCGTTATCCAGCCGATAGTGTCGTGGTTCAGCTCGTATATATCCTTGAGAGACGGAAGAATTTCTGTGGGCTGAGACGTCGAGGAGCTGCTCGAGCTTTCGCCGTTGGGTCCGATGATTACCGAGGTGTCGCCGGAAACATTTCCGGAATTGCCGCTTGAATCTTCGGAATTTGAAAGGGGCTTGCTTGAGCTTCCGTTATGATATATGTCCTGTATCTCGCTGTTGCGCCTGTTGTCCTGTGCCTGAGTGATGCCGTTCACAACGAGTATCGAAACGGTAACGATAAGCACCACCGCCGCCGCCAGAAAAATCAGCTTTCTGACTTTCTCGCCGGGCTTGTCGCCCTCCCACGGTATAAGATATTTTGCCACGCGCAGAAGCACGTTATCCTTTTCTTCATATTTAGCCATAATTTTTCCTCCGTAATGTAATTATTTTGTGTCAGATCAGTAGCTCAGCAGCTTTGAGCGATCCCATACGGATCCGCCCCAGCCCGCGCTCTCGATGACCTCATAGTAATAGTCGAACAGCTTCGCCTGATAGTTGCGCTTTGCGACGGCGGTGTTGACAGCGGGATCCTCGCCGTCGCGAACCTTTCTCGCGAACAGCACCCAGCGCGTGTCTACGGTGCGGTCTATCGGCCAGTAGCAGGTGGACAGCGTGAGAAGCTCGTCGCCGTAGGTCAGATCGACGTCGGTAAAGAACCAGCTTCTGTCCATGATCTCGATAATGTAGTTGTTGAAGTCGTCAACGCTGTCAAAGCGCGTCTTGGTGATATAGTCGAACACCTCTCCGTAACGCGACTCGGTATTGGCGATAATTCCCGCGAAAATCTTGTAAACCGCGTTTCCGCCGTCGGGCGTCGCCATCTGAATGGTCGGGTGCGTCTTGTAGAACGACAGCGGCTCGGAGTAGCGGTCGTCGGGAACGTAGTGCATTACATAAGCAAAGAAATCTCCGTTCGCCATATTGTGACCGAACAGTATCTTGTTCTTGTCGTTTGGGTCGTTCCAGTCGTTGAGATAGGTCGAGAAGACCGTTCCCGAAATGGATTCGTTGCCGTAAAAGTCGTGACCGAGGTAGTAGTCGTTGTCGGTTCCCTGAACGACAGCGTTGTTGAGCTGCGTGCCCGTAATGGAGATCCACGCCTTGATGTCGGAATTTATCGCCCGAAGCTCGTTCCAATTAACGTTCAGCGGGGTGTCGACAACGGGTGTGAGGTCGACCTCCTCGGGGATCTCCGTACCCTCAGATGTAGCTATCGAGGGCGTCGGATGCGCTATGTACTGGGGCTGGCTGTAGGTGCTTGAGGAGCTTGACATCGGCACTCCCGCAATGTTCGCAATACTGCTGTTCAGCTCGCCGCCTTTGTTTATGCTCGTTATCTGCCATACCAGAAAAGCGACCGTTCCTATAAGCGCCGCGACCGCGAAGAAAAGTATCACCTTGCGCACCTTTTCCGCGCCCGAATCACGCGAGTTCGGGAAAACCGCCGCGGCAAATCCGCCTTTTTTGGGTCTTTTGGACTGTGCTTTTCTGGGAGTGGTCGATACGTCAACATCGAATTTATCAAGAGCATAGTTTCTGTCATTTCTGTTTCTGTTTGAATTAGCCATTGTCTTTCCCTTTCTTTATCTTGTCGAGCAGCATTTCCAGCGCCTTTTCCGCCGCCGCCGCTCTTATGTGGTTTCTGCCTTTGTTTTCAAATAAGCACCTTTCGGAGGTGAACGAATCTCTGTCCGCGGCGCAGATATAAACCGTGCCTACGGGGTTCTCCTCCGTGCCGCCGGTCGGTCCCGCAACACCGCTTGTCGCGACCGCGAAATCCGCGCCGGAAGCCTTTATGGCTCCCCTTGCCATTTCCTCGGCACATTCGATACTGTATTCGGAAAAACGCCCGAGCGTATCCGCGTTCACCCCGAGGATTTCCCGCTTTATCCTGTTGGAATAGCTGCAGATCCCCAGCTCGATGACCGCCGAGCTGCCCGATACCGCCGTTATTGCCGCCGAGAGCATTCCTCCCGTGCAGCTCTCCGCCGTCGATATTTTCAGCCCGCGCTCCGCGCATTTCTCCACGATCTCCCGTGCCAGTCTGTTAATGCTGTTATACATCTCCTCCATCAGTCAAGAAACACCGTCTTTTCTCCATATTTGAAGCGCTTTACCTCGATCTTGGAGATAGCTTCATCGATCATTTTATCGAAGTCGTAAGCTTTTTCCGCTTCGAGAATTTCCTCAAGTTTAGGTCTTGTACGCGGGTGCTTCGGCGAAAATACCGTGCAGCAGTCCTCGTAAGGCATTATCGAGGTTTCGTAAGTGCCTATCTTACGGGAGATCTCGGTGATCTCGATTTTGTCCATTCCTATTACCGGGCGGAACACCGGAAGCTCCGCGGCGGCGTTCGTACAGTACAGCGCCTGAAGCGTCTGACTTGCCACCTGAGCTAAGCTCTCGCCCGTGATTATCGCGCCGTAGCCGTCTCTTTGGCAGATCTTATTGGCAATCTTAACCATAAGTCTGCGCATAAGCACCGTGAAATACTGCTCGGGGCAGTTATCCCGCAGCGCCTCCTGAATTTCGGTGAACGGCACGCAGTAAAAGATAATGTCGCCGCAATACTCCGTCATCTCCTCGCAGAGCTTTTCGACCTTAAGCCGCGCTCTGTCGGACGTGTACGGCGGACTGACGTAGTGGATACAGTCGACAACCAATCCCCGCTTTGCCATCATATAGCCCGCGACCGGGGAATCTATCCCGCCCGAGAGCATGAGTAGCGCCTTTCCGCTGCTGCCGACGGGCATTCCGCCCTGTCCGGTAATGCGTTTCGCGGAGAGGTAAGCGCCGTTGTCGCGAATTTCCAGCCGCACGGTTACCTCCGGCTCGTGAACATCCACTCCCAGATGAGGGAACGCGTCCAGAACCGCGTCGCCGAGCTGCTGCTGTATATCGGGCGATCTCATCGGGAACGTCTTGTCGGAGCGCTTAGCCTCTGTTTTAAAGGTTTTCGCGTCCGTCAAAGCGTCCGCGAGATATTCTCCGAGACTGTCCGCAACGGCTTGAAAGTCCTTCGGGAACACCGCGCACCGTTGTATCGCGCCTATCCCGAAGACCTTTTCAAGGCTTCGCACCGCCTCGTCGATATCCGCGCCGTCAAGCGGCTCGATATAGACCGTCGATTGTCTGCGGCTGTACTCAAATCTTCCGATTTTTTTCAGCCTGCGCTTTATATTTTTGAGGAGCATATCCTCAAAGGTGCTTTTGTTTTCACCCTTGAGGGCAATTTCCCCGTATTTGACCAATATAACTTCCGTCATCTTCTGACCCTTTCGATCGTTCTTTTTATCTTATCGCATAACGCGTCAAGCTCCCCGGCGGTGTTGTCCGCGCAGAGCGAGACCCTCACCGCGCAGTCCGCGTCCTTGTCGGAAACTCCCAGAGCGCCGAGCACTCCGCTTTTCTTTCCCTTTGAGCACGCCGAGCCGCTTGAAACGTATATCCCGTCCTCCTCGAGGGAGTGGAGCATTATCTCCGACCGCACTCCGCGGACGCTGAAGTTTATGATATTCGGAACGCAGTCCGCGCCCGAGTTTATTCCGATACTATCCAAATCTGCCAGTCTGCCAAGCAGATGAGCTTTCATTTCGGCGAATTTCGCGGTATCACCGTGATAAGCCTTGACCGCCGCTTCAAAGCCCGCGATAAGCTCGATAGGCTCCGTACCCGACCGCAGAGCATTCTGCTGACCGCCGCCCGATAAAAGCGGGAGTATGTTTTGTCCCTTTTTGACGAACAGCGCGCCGATTCCCTTTGAAGCGTGAACCTTGTGCCCCGAAACGCTGATAAGATCGCCGTCCAGCGGAACCTTCAGAAAGCCCTGAACCGCGTCGATATGCACGATCGTTTTCGGGTTTTTGCGCCTGACCTCGCGGTACAGTCTCGGAACGTCGATTTTAAAGCCCGTTTCGTTATTTACCGCCATAGCGCTGAGCAGGGCGGTGTTTTCGTCGACCGCGCCGATAAGCGCTCCCGTGAAGTCCTCATAGTCTTTGGGAGCGAGCCGCCGGACCTCAAAGCCGTCCTCCTCGATACGCGTTAAGACCTTCGCCACGGACGGGTGCTCGATAGCCGTGGAAACGATGTTCGCGTCCGGACGAAATCTGTGCATAACGCCGAGAAGCGCCGTGTTGTTGCTCTCGGTCGCTCCCGATGTGAAGAGGAGCGTTCCGTCAAGCGGAGTTTTCGTCCCCGAAAGCGCCGTCAGTATAGTCTGCTTGGCGCGGGACATTATTTGCAGAGATTCCGTTCCCAATTTATGTAAGGAGCTTGCGTTCCCGAACGCCCTCTCCATAGTATCGCAGACCGCACGGCGACATTCCCCGCAGGGCTTTGTCGTGGCGGCGTTATCCAGATATATCACAAGTTTTCACCTAAATTACTTTATTAGCTTAATTTTTTGCCTTTGCGGCATGGCATAGTAGCCCATACAGTAGTCAAAGGTTTTTCCGTTTTAGTTTCATTTTGGAAATTTATGGGAATGATTATATGAGAGCCTATAAGCCGTCAGCATTTCCGCCGATATGCAGCAGGAATGCTCGTGCGTGCAGGAAGCCATTACCAGCCGCCCGTCTCTGACAAAGCAGAGGTCGTCAAGACAATGCTCGTCGGAACGCGGGTTGAAGTCGTAGACGTTCTTTTTCTCCTTGAGCCACTTCATTGTAATATGGTCGATTTTCAGATACAGCATTATCACATCGGGACCGATCGTCACCGCCGATTCCGACGTGAATTCGTAGTCAACAATGCTGCCGTACAAAAACGCAAACGGCGACTTCTTTATCTCGTCGACCTCGTTCCAGTAGCCCGTAACGCATATCCTGTCCGCGTACTTCGGCGCCCATTTTATGAACCGAGCGTACTTTTCGGGCTGTTCCAACTCGCGGAAACAGAACGATTCCCCCGCGAAATCCTTTATCTTGACCATACTTAACTCCCGTAATAACCCGCCAGCCCTATCCCGATAGTTGCCCAGAACGCGGCTTTCTTCCGCTCCGCGGCAATATCCTCCGCGCTCATGGGAAATCCCTCGCTTTCCGCTTCGGCTATCATCTCCTCAATGTCCTCGGGAACAGATTCGCGGTAAATGCCGACCGAAATATTCAAAAACGCGTAGGAATAACCGTTCTCGCTGTCGGCAATATTGCCGCCGTTCTTTTCGGCAAGCAGCGCGTACAACTCGTCCGCGTCCGTCTTGAATGCGGGAACGCCGTATATTATCGGCTGCAAAGCGCCGTCCGTGCCGCCGAGAAACTCGATAAACTCCGCCTTGCCGTCCTCGCCGAAGTCAATGCGAAGCTCGCTGCCAAAGTAGTACAACGAATTTTTATGCGCGAATTCCGGCTCTCCAAGCACGGCTTTAAGCTCGTCGGCGGTACAGCTAAGCCGTATTTCCTTACCATCTTCCTTACCATCTAAGCGAATGCCATCAAGCGGCATGATTACAATATTTCCCAAATCGTTCACCAAACCCTCGAACAATGCATTTTTAACTTGCCGTACACCTTAGTAATTATATCACAAAATATCGGTTTTGCCTAGCGTTTTTTGAAATTTTTCATCTCGATTTCATTAAAAAAACTTCAAAAAAATCAAAAGGTTACAAAATGGTTACAAAAAGGTTACAAATAGTTACAAAATCGGTATAAAAGGTTACAGTTTTGTCATAATTGTTGATTTTCAGATCAATATGTGGTAGAATAAAAACAGACAGAAATGGATTATCAAATCCCTCCAATCCTGTGCGCCGCCGTTCATTCCCCGAACGGCGGCGGGTGTTTTTTATTCCGGAGAAAAAACTGTAACCGATTTTATCCTCCCGCATAATATGTACTGTGAAACGGAAGCTCCGCAGGGGAGCGAAGGTTTCAGACATATTTTATAAGGAGGACTTCATTATGTGTGGTATGAACTTTGGCGGTAACAGCTGCTGCTGGATCATCATTCTCATTCTGTTGTTCTGCTGCTGCGGCAACAACTGCGGCAACGCTCAGAACGACTGCGGCTGTGGCAACAACAACGGCTGCGGATGCGGCTGCTGATTTAGCGCTGCGACCCCCGCGGAGTGATCTCCGCTGAATAGGCGAAGCGCCGCTGTTTTCGGACAGCGGCGCTTTTTCGTTTTATCTTAGAGCCTGTTCAGTATCTTCCGAAGCACCGTCTTCACCCGTCTTTTCACGCCGCACTTAGGCAATTTTTCTTGAAGTACATACAGTACATTGGCGAAAAATTGCCGTTGTTCGACGTGAAAATCCAGGCAAATCCGGCACTTCTCCAGATACTAAACAGGCTCTTATCCCGAAATTATCATCGACAATACCGAGAAGTAATGGAACACGCTTCCGGCAATTGTAAAAATATGCCAGATCGAGTGAAAATATTTTTTTGACTTCATTGCGTAAAAGACGATCCCGCCCGTATAGCAAAGTCCGCCGATAAGCAGGAACCACAGCGAAAGCGGCGTGCAGCTCTCGAGCATGGGCTTTATCGCGAAGACGACCACCCAGCCCATAGCGACATAGCAGATTACGGACGGCTTGCGGAACTTCTCGAGGTCGACCGAGTTCATCACTATCCCGAGGACAGCCGCGCCCCACACGATTCCGAACAGCACCCAGCCGTAAGCGCCGCGCAGCGGAATAAGCGTTATGGGAGTGTATGTTCCCGCGATAAGGAAAAATATGGTATCGTGATCCATTATGCGGAAAAACGACTTCGCGCGGCGGTTTGTCAGCGCGTGATAGAGCGTCGACATGGTGTACAAGAGTATCAGCGAAGCGCCGTATACCGCCGAGCTTACCACGCCCCACGCGTCCGAGTATATTGCCGCGAACACTATCAGCACCGCCGTTCCCGCTATCGCGAGCAGTCCGCCGACGCCGTGAGTTACCGAATTGAATATTTCCTCGCCGAGCGTATACCTTTTGGTTATATCTACGGCTGCCGTATTGTTTTTCATTTATATCCCCTCTTCCTACTATATCTTACCACCCGAAGAAAGGTTTGTCAAGCGTTATCACACGAATATCACATTTTATCACCGCATTCTCCGGAATTTCACGCTGCGGTCATTTTGGACGGGAAACCGTTTTTCTTCTTGACATAAGCAAAATATTGTGGTAAAATATAGTGTGGTTTAAAAGTATTATTATCCGAAAGGCTGATATTATGAGAATGTTCTTTACGATACTGGCGTGCAAGCTGGCGTATTTCGCCGGACATCTTATCGGGCGCGGCTCGAGCCTGCCCGGGAAGATCGCGCTGAAAATGTATCCCGATATACTTTCAAAGGTGAAGCTCCCCGGAAAGGTCATCGCCGTAACGGGCAGCAACGGCAAGACCTCCACGGTCGAGATGATAACGCATATCCTCCAAAAGGAGGGCAGGAGCGTCGTTTCCAACCGCGAGGGCTCGAATATGGACTGGGGGATCGCGGCGGTCATTCTGTACAACTGTACTCTCGGCGGGCGCTTCAAGGCGGATGTGCTGGTTCTGGAAACGGACGAGCGTTACGCGAAGCACACATTCAGGTACTTTTCGCCGACGCACTATGTCGTTACCAATCTGTACCGCGACCAGCTCACCCGGAACGGGCATCCCGAGTGGGTCTACGAGGCTATCCGCGAGAGCGTTCCCGACGATTGTACGCTTATCCTCAACGCGGACGATCTGCTAATCTCTTGTCTGGGGAACGACCGCGAAAACGTTGTGTGGTTTGGTATGGACAAGCAGTCCTTTTCCACCGAAGAAAATACCTCCGTGTACGACGACGGCGCGTTCTGCCCCGTCTGCAAGAGCCGTATGCGCTACGAATACCGCCACTACAATCACATAGGCGCGTATATCTGCGATTACTGCGGTCACCGGAAGCGTTCCACGGAGTTCACCGTGACCAACGTCGATCTGCAAAGCGGCGTTATCACCGTGAACGGCAAGTACGATATAACGTTAAGCTTCAAGAGCGTTTACAACGTTTACAATATTCTCGCGTGCTTCGCGGCTTGCGCGCAGACGGGGATAGACCCCGAGAGCATTGCCGCCGATATCAGCGACTACGTTCTGAAAAGCGGACGCGTCGTCGAGTACACGCTCGGCGAGAGCGAGGGCACGTTCCTTGTTTCCAAGCACGAAAACTCCGTGTCCTACGACCAGTCGCTGCGGTATATTCTCGGGCAGGGCGAACCTTGCGGCGTTATTATTATCGTTGACGCGGTGAGCCGCCGCTATTCCACGGGCGAGATAAGCTGGCTGTGGGATATAGATTTCGGGCTGCTGAACGCTCCGTGCGTGGAGCATATCTATCTGCTCGGCAAGCATGCCCCCGACCTCGAAACGCGCTTCTCCTACACGGATATCCCGCCCGAAAAGATCACGGCGCTGCCCGATATCGAAGCGGCGGTAGGGGAGATAGCCGGGAAAAAGCACGCGCGGCTTTATACGGTAACGTGCTTCTCGGACAAGGAGAAATTCCTGTCCAAGGTTATTGTGAAGTGAGGGTGAGCATATGAAAATTCTGCATTTGTTTCCCGATTTGATGAATCTCTACGGCGACTACGCGAACGTTCTCGCTCTTGAACGCGCCCTCGCACAAAAGGGCGAGGAAGTTGAAATAATGCGCCGCTCCATAGGCGACAGTCTGTACTTTTCGGAGTTTGACTTTATCTATATCGGCTCGGGAACGGAGCGCAATCAGAAGGTCGCGCTGGAGTATCTGTTCGGCTGCTGTGAGGCAATTAAAAGCGCGGCGGACGGCGGCGCGGTAATTCTTGCGACGGGCAATTCGTTCGAGATGTTCGGCAGGAAAATAACCGACCGTGACAAGAAGGTACACGAGGGGCTGGGGCTGTTCGACTTCATCACCGAGGAGGGCGCGGAGCGGATAGTTACCGACAGCGTCGTTGAGTTTGAGGGGCGCGAGCTTATCGGCTTCGTCAACAAGGCGAGCGGTATCTATGGGATAAAAGAGCCGCTTTTCACGGTGAAGCAGGGCGCTGGCAACAATCCCAAGGACGCGTCCGCCGAGGGAATTCATGCCGGCAGCTTTTACGGAACGCACGTTATCGGTCCGCTGCTGATACGCAACCCGTCCATGGCGGAGTATTTCGCCGAGCTGCTTATCTCGCGGAAATAATATCAAGAAATAATTACCAATGTCAGCCGTTCAACAGCGGTTGACATTTTTTGTATAATATGTTACAATATAGATAACATTTAAGTCCTGTCAAAGGAGCGTATTATGAAAAAAATTCTGTCAAGATCGGCGGCGTTCGTCCTGGCGGCAATGCTGCTGTGTACCGGCTGCGCGGGGAACGTCACCTCGCACGAGGAAATAAGCGGGAGCGTTTCGGACGGCTCGTCAGCCTCTGCGGAAAGCTCGTCCGGGAGCTTGTCGGAGAGTTCAGGCTCTTCAAGTTTGTCAAGCTCATCTTCAAGCGGCTCATCAAGTTCATCAAGCTCGTCAAGTTCAAGCTCGTCAAGCAGCGTTGAAAGCTCGTCGACCGGGAGTAATTCCGCGCCGCAAAGCTCGTCTGCGGAAAGCAGCGCGCAGCAGTCACAAAGCAGCACGCAGAGCAGTCAGCCGCCGCAAAGCAGTTCAATACCGCAGAGCAGCTCGACTCATCAAAGCTCGTCAAGTGTTCAGCAGCCCGTAAGCGGCGGCGTTTCGTTCTCGTGGAGCGCGGGAAGCACCTGGGAGGAATCGGGAAATAAATGCGGAACCTGCGAGCTTACGATAACAAACAATTCCGCGGACAATATCGGAGGATGGACGGTGAACTTTGACGTGCCGAACGGTTTTAAAATTTCCAATTCCTGGAGCGGAAATATCAGCGTAAACGGAACAAAGGCGACCGTTACCAACGCCGAGTATAACGGGGAGATCCCCGTCGGCGGGAATGTGAATTTCGGGTTCAATTACAGCAGCCCGACCGCGTTCACTCCGCCCTCGACCGTGGACTTTAACGGAACTCGGTCAAGCGCTCCGAGCAATAACAACGGGAACAATAATCAAAACAACAATCAGAATAATAACCAAAACAATAACGGGAATAACGACCAAAATCCCGCTAATCCCGCGCCCTCGGCAAATGTCGAGGAGCTTTTGAAGCGCACCGACAAGTCAAAGCAGGGCGACGACTGGTTACATACCGACGGCAATAAAATTCTCGACAAGAACGGCAAGCAGGTCTGGCTCACGGGCGTGAACTGGTTCGGCTACAATACGGGAACGAACACTTTCGACGGCTTGTGGAACAGCAATCTGCGCTCCTCGGTAAAGGGGATCGCCGACCACGGCTTCAATCTGATACGCGTGCCGATCTCCGCCGAGCTGCTCAATCAATGGTCGCGCGGCGAGTATCCGAAAGCCAATTACAATAACGCGTCCAATACCGAGCTTAACGACATGAACAGCCTGCAGATCTTCGATTATTTCTTAAAGCTCGCCGAGGAAAACGGGCTTAAGGTAATGCCCGATATCCACTGCGCCGAAACCAACGCAATGGGGCATAACGTCAATCTCTGGTACACCGACAAGGTATCGGTCGACGACTATTATCACGCGCTGGAGTGGATCGCCGACCGCTACAAGGACAACGACACAATGATAGCGCTCGACATCAAGAACGAGCCGCACGGCAAGCCCAACGAGGGCAGCTCCGCCGCGATCTGGAACAACTCGACCGACAAGAACAACTGGAAATACACTGCCGAAACCGCGGCGAAAAAAGTCCTTGCGAAAAATCCCAATCTGCTGATAATGGTCGAGGGCACGGAGATCTATTCCAAGAAGAACGGCGACTATTCCTCGACGAATTCCGCGGACTACTATTTCAACTGGTGGGGCGGAAATCTGCGCGGGGTCAAGGACTATCCCGTCGATCTCGGGCAGTATCGGGATAAACTCGTGTACTCGCCGCACGACTACGGACCTACCGTATACGAACAGCCGTGGTTCAAGGGCGGTTACAACTATGACAGTTTAATCCGCGACTGCTGGCAGGACAACTGGCTGTATATTCACAAGGACAACACCGCGCCGCTGCTTATCGGCGAGTGGGGCGGCTTTATGCGCGAACCGAATCTCACATGGATGACCTGTATGCGCAGGCTGATAAAGGAGTATCACCTTAACCACACGTTCTGGTGCTACAACGCGAATTCGGGCGACACGGGCGGACTTGTTCTGGACGATTTCAACACGTGGGACACCGAGAAGTATAATTTCGTCAAGGAAGTCCTGTGGCAGGAGGGCGGCAAGTTCGTCGGACTCGATCATGAGATACCGCTCGGCGCAAACGGCATTACGCTCAGTGAGGCAAAGGGATTATAATGCGTCTGCTTTTCTTGTGCAGCCGAAACAGACGGCGAAGCCTTACCGCCGAGAAAATTTTCGGCGGATATAACGGACATTCCGCGCGCTCGGCGGGAACGGAGAACGATTCGCGCGTTAAGGTAACGGCGGGGCTTCTCGGCTGGGCGGATATGATATTCTGTATGGAGAAAAAGCATGTCCGCAGAATCCGCGAAAAATATCCCGATATCGTGTGCGGCAAAAAGGTTATCTGCCTTAATATCGACGACGATTATGAGTATATGGACGAGGAGCTTCAGGAGCTTCTCCGAAGCGCCGTAAGCGAATACATCTGATAAACAAGCCCGTAAACGAACGCTTACGGGCTTGCAGCTTTATTTCTTTTTTCCCTCCAACGACTTGACGAACTCGCCCAAGTCCTGCCCTTTAAGCACACGCTCCAGCAGCTCGGGAAGCCTCTGCGGATTGCACGCGAAGCAGGGAATACCGAAGCCCGAGAGCTTCTGCGCCATCTGCTCGTCGTAATATGGCTTGCCCCTGTCGGCGAGCGCGAGCAGACAGACGACGGTCACGCCCGAGGACTTCATTTCCTCCATTCGGCGGACGAAAGCCGCGCGGTTTCCGCCCTCCATAAGGTCGGAGATGAGGAAGAAAAGCGTCTTTTTCGGGTTCTCGATGAACTGCTGACAGTACACCACCGACTTATCTATATCCGTGCCGCCGCCAAGCTGAAAGCCGTACAGCAGATCGACGGGGTCGGCGCTCTTTTCGGTGAGGTCGACAATGCTCGTGTCGAACGCGACGATACGCGTTTTGAGCGCGCTCATGCTCGCGAGAATGCAGCTCACCACCGACGAATATATTACCGACTCGCCCATAGAACCGCTCTGGTCGATATCAAGAATGACCGTCCATTTGTTCGCGGCGGTCTTTGAAGCGCGGTCGAAAAAGTAGAAATGCTCGGGAACGATCGTTTTCAATTCGGGTGAATAGTGCTTTAAATTGCGGCTGATCGTCATTTTGTAGTCGAGCGCCGCCGCAGACGGTATCGGCGAGTGCGCGCGCTTGTTGACCGCTGCGGTCACGGCGCGGCGGATATCCTGTTCGAGGAGACGGTTTATTTCCTCGACGATCTTGCGGATAAACGCGCGGACGCTGTCCTTGGAGCGCTTTGGGATCATCTCTTTCAGCGTGAGTATCGTCGAGGCGAGGTTGATGTCCGGCTCGGTGTTTTCAAGTAATTCCGGCTCGAAGATAAGCTGCTTCAAGCCGCAGCGGTTCATTGCGTCGTTCTGGATTACCTTGACCAGATCCTTGTCGAACAGCGTGCGCACGTCGCCAAGCCAGCGCGAGATCTGCGGATTAGACGGTCCGTGTCCCGCGCCTGAGCCGCCGTTTCCAAAGCCGCCGTTCTCGCTTTTATTGTAGATCGCCGCGAGCGCCTTGTCCATTAAGTCCTGCTCCTCGGATAAAGCGGGCATGTTCATTCCCGAAAGGCGCTTGTCGCTCTCCTGACCGAGGATAAGCCGCCAGCGCTGTAATTCCTGTGTTTGTTCCATTGTTCGCTCCTTTAATACGGAATTTTCAAGATCATATTTATCTCGTGGGTCTGTTCGTTGTTCACCTCGTCGGTCTCGACAAATCCGACCTTTTCATAAACGTGCTTTGCATGGTTGTTTCCGTAAATATATGTAGTCGTCATTGTGTGCATTCCGTAATCTGTTTTCATAAATTCTATCAATTCGATAAGCGCCCGCGTGCCGTAATGCTTGTTTTGAAACGCCGCGTCTATCGTGTAATCCCACAGAAAATAACAGCCCTCGTCAAATTTATCCAGAAGCGCAAACCCGATAAGCTCGTTATCGTTAAAGATGTCAAAGGCTGATGTGGTGGGATAACCGATACATAATTTTATGTTCTCCTTTGTTTGGAGCATATCCTCCTGTTCTTTCGTGAGCGTTATTTTTATGCCGTCGGATTCCCTGAATATCATAGCGGCGCACCTCTGTATCACAGCCTTTTTATCGGAAAAAGCATATAGCTCTTTCCCGTCTGCGGACAGGTGAAGTCATGCACCGCGCCCGCGAGCGTGAACCCGTTTTCGTCAAGATACTTTATCATATCTGCGAACGTGTTCTCGTTTTCGCACTCTGCGCGCAGATATTCGTAAGCGGGGATAGTCCACTTTGTCCAGCCCTCGGGAGCCTCCGCGCCGTCTGTACATTCCGCGCCCGCGAGATACAGCCCCTCGCTGAAATTTGTCCACGGCTCGAACGAGCGCGAGAAGTCCGACATAGCTCCCCACACTCCGAGCGGAACGCCGTTTTCGTCCTTTTTCGCGAGGTGAGCGATCTCCCCGAAATGGGAATTCGCGTCCTCCCAAAGCTGCTGAATAAATCCCTCGCCGTCCTTGGTCGAGCCTTCCTTCCCGATAACGGTAAAGGCGGGCTTTGTTATTCTTTCAATATTCATTGTATTCTCCCTAGCATAATTCCAGCGCGTAAAAGTCCGCACCGCGTTCTTTGATAAACGTATATTCCCGTCTGCAAAGGTTTTCGGGAGTATGCGCTTTTCCGTAATAATACCATTCCCAGACAACCTTTGAAGCGCGTTCAACGTGAAAATCCTCCGGCTCGTTGACTATCCCCGACGGTTCATAAACGACGCATTTCCCGCCGTCTTTAAAGAGTATTGTCAGCATATTTTCGGCAAGCTCTGCGCTTACGGGAACATGGAAATTATCGTAGGGTCTGCCGGACCAATCGCCCCAAAAGCGCAGAGTACCGCCTTTTTTTAGTATCTTCATATGTCAAAGTCAAAATCGTCCAGCGCTGTGATCTGCTCCTGCGAAGCGGAATCGAGCACGGCGTTGACCGCCTCGCTGACCTCCGCGCCGTTAAGACCCCATATCTCGCCGAGATTTTCCGCGATACTGTCCTTTTCGCCCGAGGAGAAATCCGCGAACGCGCGGCGGAGGAACACCAGCGCTCTCTTGAATTCCTCGTCGTCCAGCGATTGAATGTACTCGTCAAGGCTCTCCCAGAGCGACAAACGCGCGATCAGTCCGTAGCGGTTCTTGAGCGTCAGACCCTCGAACCACCCCGCGCCCAGATCGGCGGGAACGCCCTTTGACAGCCGCCGTGAGACTTCAATTTTCAGCTCGTCATTCGTCATCCGGTTGCGTTCGAGAAGCACCGCCGCCGCAAATCCCGACAGCCGCGTATTCAGATCGTCGCGGCGGGCGACCTCCTTAAGCGCGTTCAGCCAGCTTTCCGTTTCAAGAAATTCCTGCGCCAATTCAACCGAATTGAGCTGATTCATTGCCTCGGAGATCGACTGCGAAGCGTTGTCGTCGCAAACGCACGAGCCGGGCAAAATCAGACACGCGCGGTAGTAAATTTGTTGTAATATTGGAATAAGCGGCGCGCTTTCGGCTTTTCTGATGTCGCCGTAGGTCACGATAGAGGACAGCCTGAACGCCGTTTTCGCCAGCTCCTCGAACGAAGCCGCGTCCACCGCCATTGCCTGCAAGGCGCTCACCGCATAGCTCGCCGCGGTCGGCATTCCGCACAGGAACGCGTCCTCGACCGCCGCTGCCACCTCGGACATATTCGCCGACTTTTCGACCGTTTCCTTTATCGCGAACGACGCGGCAAGCTCCACGGTATCGCCGCGCAGCGCCGATTCGACAAGCTGAATCTCCGATTCGGGAGTCCAGCAGATAACCCACGATTCGCTCCACGTCGCGTTGTCCTGATCGGATATCCTCGGCTCTGCGAACGCTATTCCGAGAACGCGGAGCTTATGCAGAAAGAACGAGCGGTTAAGATCCAGAAACGCCGATTTCTCGCCCTTTGCGCGGAGATTTTCGCGCAGATCGAGCCGCAAGTCCTGCGCGGTCACGGAGCGGTATTTCTCCAGTTTCAAGTCCTTTAGCAGCCGATAAAAATCGTCCTGAATACTCGTCCGCGAAACGCCCTCGGGCAGCGCGCCTATCTTCGTGCCGATCTCCGTATCGGCGACCGCGACGCTTATCGCCGCAAAGCTGCCCTCGCCAAGACAGGTCTCCGCCGCGTCGCGGAGATCACGAAGCGCGGGTACGTTCCCGAGCTTTCCGCCGCGCATTTCCGCCAGCGAATTCGCCAGACGAACCGCCTCGATTATCTGCGCCGACGAAGCCGCGTTTCCGTTGTCGCGCTGTTTCTCGGCGATCCTGCTGAGATACGCGTTTGCCGTGAACTGCCGATCACCGCGCCGATAGCTCTCCCAGATAAGCTCGTAGTAGGCGGGCGCGCGGTTTCCCGCGCCGTAGCCCGAGCGAGTTGACAGGCGGTAGTAGGAGTATGGCATAAGCGTGTGCAGGCTCTCGGTGTGCGGCAGCTCGGGGAGATCTTCTGCGTTTTCCCACGTTTTCAGACCCTCGACATGATAAGCGCCCGTGACCGTAACGATGTCCTCGGGAGCGATACCGTTCCCGACCGCCGAACGTATGCAGGAGCGCATATACGCCTCGCGGAGCTGAGTTTCCTTGAGATCGCGCTCCGTCTTCCCGGAAAATTCGCGGATATTCGCGCCGAATAAGTTAGCGCCCTCGTTATAGCTCTCAAAGTCCGCACAGTGCTCCAGAGTGCGTTCCCAGAACGTATCGTGACCCTCGCCGCTCAGCTCGTCAAGCCTGTCGTAAACGGAAAAAGAGCGCTCCTCGCCCGAGTTTTCGTTTATCGTATCTTCGCCGTCATCTTCGTTCTCGGCGGCGTCCTCTTCGGCGATACGCTTCTCGTAAAGCGCCAGAAAAACGTCCGAGGGCAGATCCATAAAGCGGAATCCGACCTTATTTTCCCGACACCACAAAATCGCCCGATACTCGGGAGAATATTCCGCGAACGGGTACAGAATCGTCCTTACGGGCGCGTGGTTTGTGTAGGCGAGCACGGCGAACGGCGGCTTTGTTTCCGCGCGGACTATATCGTCGGCGGTATCGGCAAAGTCGCTCGGCGCTTCGATAAGCACCAGCTTCGGGCGGACGTTATCGAGGAATTTCTCCAGATAAAACGCGCCGGCGGGGGAGAGGTGACGAATTCCGAAAAAGTGTACGCCGCTCATTCGTTCAGCTCCCGACACGCCTTGTACAAGCCGCTCCATGACGAGCCGCGCTTTTTCATTATGTTTTCAAGGTACTCTTTCCACGCGAGGGAATCCTTGTCGTCGTCCTTGACGATAGCGCCCTGCAAGCCCGCCGCTATGTCCTCGTCGGAGATCTCGCCGTTTCCGAAGCTGCCCGAGAGCGCCATGCTGTTGCAGAGCAGGGAAATAGCCTCCGCGGACGACAGAACGCCGCCCGGCGCTTTCACTTTCTGCTTCTTGTCCAGAGTCTCGCCTTGACGCAATTCGCGGAATATCGTGCATATCTTCTCGATAACCGCGTCCTTGGGGAGCGCCGCGTTGAGGTCGAGGTTCTCCGAAAGCTGCGCCACGCGTGTTCTGACGATATCCATTTCCTCCTCGAGCGTTTCGGGCGCGGGGAGAACTACGATATTGAAGCGGCGCTTCAGCGCGGCGGACATCTCGTTTACGCCCTTGTCGCGCGTATTGGCGGTCGCGATCACCGAGAATCCCTTTTTCGCGGGGACCTCGATCGCAAGCTCGGGCACGGAAATGCGTTTCTCGGAAAGCAGCGAGATAAGCGTGTCCTGAACCTCGGAGGCGCAGCGCGAGATCTCCTCAACGCGCGCCAGTGTTCCCGTTTCCATAGCCGTGAACACGGGGCTTTTCAGCATTGCCTGTTCGCTCGGGCCGTTCGCGATAAGCATTGCGTAGTTCCACGAATAGCGAATCTGCTCCTCGGTTGTGCCCGCCGTTCCCTGAATGACCTGTCCCGAGTTGCCGTTTATAGCCGCCGCGAGGTGTTCCGAAAGCCAGCTTTTTGCCGTTCCGGGTTCGCCGATAAGCAGAAGCGCGCGGTCGGTGACAAGCGTTGAAATGGCGATCTCGACAAGCCGCTCGTGACCTATGTACTTCGGCGTAATCTTGGTTTTCCCGACCTTGCCGCCGCAGATGTAGGTCTTTACCGAGCGCGGCGACATTCTCCAGCCCTGCGGCACGGGGTCGCTCTCGGCTTTGATAAGCGCGTTCAGTTCTTCCTCAAAAAGCCGTTCAGCGGGCTGTCTTAAAATTTGCTGTTCCATTGCAATTCTCCTTAATTATCGTTATTATAGCGCATATTTGCCCACGTTTCAAATTCGTCAATATCAAATTTAAATGTCGGCTTGGTTTTACGCGCCAGCTTAATTATGGCGCGGGCTTCCTCCAGCCTGTACGCGTCGTCGCCGGGAACATCCTGAACTGCCCTCATGATCCATTCGGTGTACCCCTGACGGTTCTTGCAGGCGTTTTTGAAGCAATCCACCACCAGATTTTTAACGTTATACATTCCGCACTTTTTTACGCACGAACACCAAAGAGCGACGTCGGAAAAGCCTGTGCCGTTGAAATGCCGAAAATTTTCACAGAAGTGTTCGCCGATCTTCCTGCGGAACTCCTCGTCGTTCGGGTCTATCCAATTGCCGAGAAGCTTGTCGTATTCCCAGCACGGGCATTTCATCAACGCGTCCGATACCGCGCCGTTTAACGGCTGAGATATCTCCCGCGGCGAGTTGATTATCCACCCGTCGTTTATGGGGTCGTAGCACCTGTTCACCAGATAATACTTCCCGTCCTCAAAGAAAATCTTCTGCAGGGTCTTGAACAAACCGCTGTCACATACGGATTTTTTGTTTTTTTCACGCTCCGTATACTCCGACGTTATCCGCTGTGCAAGCCATTTTGAGCTATCGTCCGCGCTTAAAAGCCGCGTAGCCGTTTCGGCACTGACGTATAAGCCCTTGGTTTCGGGAGCGTTGTTAAGCTCCACGGCAAGCGCTTTTAAGCCATCGTTGTCCGTCGCGAGTATAGTTTCCTCAAGCCGCATATCCATTCCCGCCGCAGCGGGAGTGCCGCACCCGCACCTGAATCCGCGGTAAAGCTCCTCAATCTCCGTGCCGAATTTCCCCCAGAGCGCGGAATTCATATCCCAGAAGCGCGTCTTGGCTTTCAGCTTGACCTTGCCAATATCCGCTGCCTGCGAAAGCGTTATTTTGCTGCCCTTGTCGTCCACAAGGCACTCGTTAATAAGCCGCGCGGTAAGCTTGCTCGTCCATTCCGACGAAACCTTTGCCAGCACCTCAATGACCTCGGCGGGCTTTTTCTTCGCGTATTCGTTGAAGAACTCCTCAGACCTTTCGCAGTCGAACGATATAAGCGCCGAAAGAGCCGTGGTTTTCAGCTTGCCCTTTTCGGTTTTCGTAAGCTCGATAAGCCTGTCGATATTTCCCTCATCGTGACGGAGCGCGTAGATAAGCGTCTTGCGGACGTCTTTTTCGGATTTTTCAAGCTGTTCGAGATAGAAATCGTTCTCCTCCGCGCCGCAAAGCTCCTCTATGATATGCAGACGGCGAATCATTTCTTTTTTGCCCTTGGGGTCGAAATCCTTTTTCACAAGAGGGATAACGTCCTTTCCCATTTCCTTGAGAATTTCCTCGACGGCATCCGCAAGCTCCGCATAGGAAGCGCCCAAGCCCTTTACCAGAGCGGGCTTGACACGGTAATCGTTGAAAAGCTCGGGCATTTCTTTCCGTGCGGTGAGTATCGTGTTGTACTGTCCGCCGCCCGTGGAGGTGAGTGCGTCAATGACCGCCGAGAGCTGCGAGTACGGCGCGTTCACAATTACCGAGGAAACGCCGTTGTCGGGCAGATCCTCCAGTTCGCCCTTGACCTCGGAAGTACCAAGCGTGGTGATTACCGCGTCAACAAGCGTTATCGTATCGAGCAGACACTCGGGGGAATTGTCCGCGAGAAGCTTTTCCGTCATTGCGTTTATCTTCGCGAATACGGGAGAAGCCCCGGAAAGCGCCGAAAAATTCTCCGCCGCCTTTTTCAGCCGGAAATCCTCCGGCAGCAGATTCGTGCCCGCTATCATAGCCGCGCGCAGACGCGACCTAAGTTCAAAAATCGGTGTAATATCCAAAACCGTAACCTCCGTTTAAGTAAACCGCTCTTCCGCCCATTCCGCGAAATTGTTGATATCGTTCTCGGACATGGTGGTTTTCAGCTTGCCAGAACGCCAAAGCTCAACGACCTCGCGCGCCTCGGCAAGCTTATACTCGTTATCTCCGGGCAGAACGTTGAAAAATCCCTGATAAGCCCACCTGTTGAAATCGTGATTATATTTGCAGTATTTCACCGCAAGCCCCTTGACGTTGCCGCACCCGAGTTTGTTCAGATGAGTAAGGCTTATCGCCGAGCCGAACGTTTTGCTCATCGTATGCTCGATAAACACGTCCGCGAGCTTTTGGCAGTATTCCTTGTCTGCGGGGTCAGCCCACTCCGACAGCATACGATCGAACGGAATAGCGGGGTACTTTATGAAAATATCTGTGAGCGTTTCCCTTACCGGATACTCGGTAGGTACGGGCGCGGAATAACGCCATTGCTCCGTGACCGAGTCGAAATGCGTCTGCGCAAGCACGAATTTACCGTCTCTTAACTCGATAAGCCGCATTGCCTGGATTATCGGGGTGTTGACCAGCGCCGAGGAATTCAATATCTCCCTTTTGTAAACGGCGCGTACCTGCTCCTCCACCCATTTCGAGCAGTCCTCCTTGCCGAGCAGCCGCACGACCGCTTCGGAGTATATGTAGCGCCCTTTCATCTTAGATTTTGTGTTAAGCTCCAGGGCGAGCGCCTTTAAGCTTTCGTCGCCCGTTTCCAGAATAGCGTCGCCAAGCCGCACGTCCATGGGGACAAAGGTTTTTTTATTGTCAAATTCACGGTAAATTTTTTCGATATCCGCGCCGAATTTTCCGAACAGCGCCGAATTCAGGTGCCAGAAATCGGTCTTGGTTTTCAGCTTGACCTTGTCAACGTCCGCCGACTGCGAGAGCGTGATCTTGTTCCCCTTGTCGTCAACGAGAAGCTCATCGATAAGCCGCGCGGTGAGCCTGCTCGACCAATCCGAGGAGACCTGTTCCATTATGTCGATGACCTCGACGGGCTTTTTCTTCGCGTATTCCTCGATAAACGCGGCGGCTTTCTCATTGTCGAACGAAGCCAGAGCGTACAGCGCTGCGGTTTTAGCCTTGCCCTTTTCGGTCTTGGCAAGGTCGATAAGCCTGTCGATATTCCCCTCGTCGTGACGGAGCGCGTATATAAGCGCCTTGCGGACGTCTTTTTCCGCTTTTTCAAGCTGTTCAAGATAAAACTCGTTTTCCTCCGCGCCGCCGAGATTTTCAATGACCGCCGCGCGCCGAAGCATTTCCTTTTTTCCCTTTGGGTCAAAGCCGCGTTTCAGCAGCGGCAGCATTTCCTTGCCCATTCCCAGCAGCACAGACGAGACCTCGTCCGCAAGCTCGGCGTAGGAAGCTCCCAGCCCCTTTACCAGCGCGGGCTTGACGCGGTAGTCGTTCAGCAGCTCGGGATTGTTTTTCTTGATCTCCATAAACGTGTTGTACTGTCCGCCGCCCGAGGTCGTCAGCGCGTCCAGCAGCGCCGAGAGCCGGGAATACGGCGCGTTGACGATGACAGCCGAGCCGCCGTTGTCGGGCAGCTCCTCCAATTCGCCCTTGACCTCGGCGGTTCCCAGCGTGGTAATTACCGCGTCAACGAGCGATATTGTGTCGAGCAGGCTCTCGGGGGAATTGTCCGAGAGCAGCTTTTCGGTCATGGCGTTTATCTTCGCGAATACTGGAGAAGCACCCGAAAGCGCCGAAAAGCTCTCCGCCGCCTTTTTCAGACGAAAATCCTCCGACAGCAGATTCGTTCCCGCTATCATAGCCGCGCGGAGACGGGTTCTTAATTCATATACGGGAGTAATATCCATTTTAATTCTCCTTATCAAAAGCGCGCAACAACGCCGCTCAAATGTTCGCAACCGTTAGGGGGGACGAAGTCACTCCGTCCTCACTCTGCTTCACATTTGAGGCTGTTGCGCTTGTTAATATAGCAGTCTTACAACAGAATTTTCGCCGTCGGGAATAATGCAGAGCGGCTGTGCGGATATACGCCGCTTTTCGCCGTCGTACCAGAATCCGCAAAGCATAACGCCGTTCTCGGCGAGCTTCGCGTTCGGAAGTATCTCCAGCCGTGCAACGGTGGCTTCAAGCTCCGGGAAGTCCTCGAGCAGTATAGTGTCGCCGCTTTTTGTTTTAAGCGCGATACCGTCCCTGCATTTACCGATCTTCGAGAACGCGACCAGCTTGTACAGTATCGGGCTTGCCATGGCGTTCTGCAATTTATTCTTGATCGACTTCAACTCGGCGGATATCGAGAGTGCGGCAAGCGAGCGCAGCTTGTCGTAATCCCCGTCGTTAAGTCCGCGTATTGCCGCGCTGTCCCAGCGAACGCGCGGATTTATCTCGCCCGGATAGATCGCCATAGACGGAACGTCCGCCGCGCCGAATATCGAATCCTCCGCCTTGACGTATTTCAGCGACTTCAGCGGACGGAAATTCTTCGTAAGATAAATTTTTCCGTCGTCAAGGTCGCACCAAGCGCCCGTGTCTATGTACTCCTTGCGCGCCTCGTCGAAAGTCACCCAGAACGACAGCTGCGCAAGGTGCGCGTCCTTTTTGCACTTGCCGAGCGCTTCAAGCTCCGAGAGCTTCCAGTTGCCGCCAAGCTCCTCGTAAAGTATCGTATCGTCGTTCGCGACGTCGTCGCTCTCGATCTTCGTGTTTATGTACTCGCGCGACTTCTTGATAAGCGAATAGAGCTTCTCGATAGTGTCTATCGCGTTGTCGTAGTGGATTTCAAGGTTGTCCTTTTGGAACTCGGTGATCTCGATCATCAGACGGTTGAACAGCCGCTGCGGACCGTTGAGGTAGTAGTCGCCGAGCTGTTTTGAGAGGTTCTGATAGGTCGGCAGGGAAGCGCCGCCCATTGTTCCCAGACCCGCCGAAACCAAGTCCTTGACCGCCTTTTCCACCAGATCCAGACCCTCGAGCTGCTTCTGGAGCTTCTTCTTTTTCGCGGATTTCGCCGACTTTGCGGCGGATGCTTTTTTCTTTTCCGCCTTTTCAAGCTCCTCGGGGGTCATATCTTCGGGAGCTTTTGCGGGTGCGGATTTCGCCGCGATCTTTCCGCGCTTGCGCTGAATATCCTCGGGTATCTCGCAGATCTCGAATTTCTTGTCCGACATCATCTCGTAAAGCAGCCCCAGCGAGTGCTTGCACGGGAACTGCCGCGACGGACACGAGCAGCGGAACACGGGGTGCTCGGGGTCGATATAGTCCGCGGAGGTTATGTAGGGATTTTTTCCCGAACCCTTGCACTCGCCCATGTACAGCGTATCGTCCGCGGAACGGTACAGCTTCTGAAAGCTTCCGCTCTTGGAGATCTTCTTGCCGTTAGCCGCGGCGGCGGAATTCGGGGCAAGCGAAAGGATAAGTTGCTCGGTTACATTTTTCATTGCGAATTCTCCTTAAATATATTTAAATTTGATTTGATTTTCCTTGCAGTATTTCTCGGCAAACGAGTCTTTATCGATCGTTACCGTAAGCTTGGGGCAGTCGTCGAACGCGCTTATACCGATCGATCTTACGTTCGGCGGAATATTGATCTCCGACAGATTTTGGCAGTACGCGAACGCTTTTTCGCCAATGACTTCAATGCTTTCGGGCAGCGTTACGGAGGTTATGGTCTGCCGAAAACCCGGAAGCTTGCGGCGGTAATTCCGAACGTACATACACGATCCCGTAAAAGCTGCGTTACCTATTTCCGTCACGGTATCCTTGCCGATCTTTTCGGGAACGACAACTTCCGTGCGGTTTCCCTTGCAGCAGGTAATTGTGACCGTTCCGTCGTCGTTTTTGACGTAGTTCCACGACTTTTTCAGCTCGGTCACGGAATTCGGGTTCGCGTTCAGCTCGCGGAGCATACGCTTTTCGGCTGCTGCCTGCTCTTTGGCAAGGTCGGCGGTGCGGTTCTTGAAATCAAGCAGAAACGCCAAAGCCTCGGTTTTTTCGTTATCGGTTGCGTATTGTATCATCTCGTCCCGCTTTTTCGGCATTTTCAGCCAGCCGTGCCTTGCCACGACCTCAAGCAGCCCGATCTCGTTTTTATCGATAAACCGCTTCATCAGCCAACCCTTTTTTATCCTCTGCTGATCAAACCGCTCCAGAATAAATTCCAGACCGTCGGGTGTGTAGATTATCGGCACAACGCAGCAGTATAGGATCTCCGAAAAGTTTATTCTGCGGTCGCCAAGCTCGCGCGTTAGATTCTCAATTACCGCGAAAAATTCCTCAGCGCCCATTCCCTCAAACGTGTAGCAGAATTCGCTCCATCCCGCGTTGTGTCCGCCTTTTGTCAGAATATTTACAAGATATTCGGGAAGCGCCTCGCCGTTTTCCCGCATGGCGGCTATCATCTCGGTATCGTTCGACAACAGAGCGTAATAAAACAGATTTCCCGAATTAAAGCGGCATTTTTTTGCGTTTTCTTTCAGCAGCCTATAAATTTCTATACGCTCCGAGGTCGGCAGCAGCGTGTATTTTTCCCCGCCGCTGCCGGTGAACTCGTCGCCAAGCTCAATGCGGTTCAGATGATACGCTCCGTGCCGAAGCTGTTTGCTTACGTTCAGCAGCGAGACCGCGTGGTCGCTGTCGTATATCGGGTCGGCATCGCCTGCGTCAAATACCGCGCCTTTTTTCAGCAGCGCTCTTACAGCTTCGATACCCTCAAAGCGGCAGGCTATTCCGAGCTTTTCAGAATCGGTCATAGCTTCTCCTTAATTATCCACAAAATAAAGTAGTTACTTAAATAAATTATACTACATATTTCACAATAAGTCAATAGCGGGAATAAAAATTTTTGGCAAAAATGAAGATATTTTACAAGACTTTCGGACATGAATATGCTATAATTAAATTCGGGGGTGAGTTTATGAGAAAGGAAACGCGGACGGTGGTGTTCGACGAGGCGCTGCGGCTTGAAGCGTACCGGTTCGAGGGGATAGCGCAGCCGTTCCCTAATCATTTTCACGACTATTACGTTATCGGGCTGGTCGATAGCGGCGTGCGGCGGCTCGTCTGCAATAACCGCGAATACGCTCTCGGCGCGGGCGATATGCTTCTGCTGAACCCTTCGGACAGTCATGGGTGCGTTCAGGAGGACGGCGGCGTTCTGGATTACCGCGCGGTAAATATTTCCAAGGAAATAATGTCGGAGTTGTCCAAGGAGATAACGGGGGAGAGCGCTCCGCCGCGCTTTTACGAAAACGTTCTGCGAGATTTTGAGACCGCCGGACGTTTTCGTATGCTTCACGAGATGATAATGCACGGATACTCCGAATTTGAAAAGGAGGAGGCGCTGCTGATACTTCTCGCTGAACTGATACGCCTGACGGGAAAGCCGTTTCTGGAGTGCGTGTCGCGCTGCTCCGCTCCTATAGAACGCGCGTGCCGCTTTATGGACGAGCATTGCGGTGAACATATCACACTCGGGCAGCTTTGCGAATGCAGCGGATTGAGCAAGTCCACGCTGCTTCGTTCGTTCACGAAAGCCAAGGGCGTAACGCCGTACAGGTATTTGCAGGCAGTGCGTATCGGCAGGGCAAAGGAGCTTCTCGAACGCGGCGCGAAGCCGATAGACGTGGCAATGCAGACGGGCTTTTCCGACCAGAGCCACTTTACAAACGCGTTCGGAGCGTTTATAGGCTTGCCGCCGACCGCATATAAAAATATATGTGGAAGCGAAATAAAAAAATCAGCAAAATAATTGTGACGGGGCAAAGTGCGCAAGCGGACTGTATTGCAGAAGCGGAGAGAGCGAAGCAAACGTAACGGAGACAATACAGTCAGGCTAACGAACGAAGTGAGTGTTGCGCAGCTTTGCTTTAAAATAAGGAGACTAAAGATGAATGACGAAAAGTGTGTAATAGTTGTAGACGAAAATCTGCCGCTCGGGATAATCGCCAACACCGCCGCGATACTTGGGATAACACTTGGCGCAAGGCTTCCCGGGGTAGTGGGCGCGGACGTTCGGGACGGCGGCGGAAACGGGCATATGGGAATAATTGAGTTTCCCGTGCCTATACTCAAGGCAACCTCCGAAGCTCTGAAAAAGATGCGGCTCACGTTATACGAAAAGGAGTACTCGGATCTTACCGCCGCCGACTTCACGGACATTGCTCAAAGCTGCAAGACCTACGACGAGTTCATAGACAAAATCGGAACGGCGGAGGAGCTGCGGTATTTCGGAATAGCGATTTGCGGCGCAAAGAAAAAGGTGAACAGGCTTACGGGAAGTATGCCGCTGCTCAGATAAAAGAAAAACGGCTCACCCTGAGCCGTTTTTGTATTTCTCCATGATCGCGACCGCGGTCTTTATACCATCCACCGCCGCCGACATTATTCCTCCCGCGTAGCCCGCGCCCTCGCCGCAGGGGTAGAGATTCGTGCAGTTATCGGTGAACCCGTTTTCGTTTCGGGGGATCCTCACGGGCGACGAGGAGCGCGTTTCTATCGCGGTGAGAATACTGCCGCCGTCGGAAAACCCGTGAATCTGCCGTTCAAATTGCCGTATGCCCTCGGCAAGGCTGTCGCTCACGAAATCGGGAAACAGCTCGCGCAGACTGCACGGCTCGACTCCGAGCGGATAAGTCGGCGTAACGCGTCCGAGCGAAAAGGCCGTGCCGCCGCCAATAAACTCGCGCGTGAGCATTGCCGGAGCGGCGCCGCTTTTTCCGTGAACCGCGCCCATTTCATACGCCTTATTCTCCAGACGGCGGATAAATTCCGCGCCCGAGAGCGGTTCGTTTCCGAAATCGTCCGGCGATACCGAGACCAGCACAGCGCTGTTCGCGTTGTCGCCCGCGCGGTCAAAAAAACTCATTCCGTTGGTGACGACGCTCCCCGCGCTGCTTGCCGAGGCGACCACAAAGCCCCCGGGGCACATACAGAACGTGTAAACGCCCCGCCCGTCAACGTGCCGCGAGAGCGCGTATTCCGCCGGCGGGAGAGCGGGGTGTCCCGCGAATTCCCCGTACAGCGCCCTGTCGATATCGGCTTGGAGATGCTCGATGCGCGCGCCGACCGAGAACGGCTTCGGAATAAGCTCCACGCCGTTTTTCAGCAGCATTTCAAAGGTGTCGTGCGCCGAATGACCTATTGCCAGAACGAGCGCGCCGCACTTCATTCCGCCGCCGTTCACACGCAGGGAATTCACGCGTCCGCCGCGTATTTCAATATCCTCCAGCGGCGACAGAAACCGCACCTCGCCGCCGAGTTCGATAATTCTTTGACGTAAATTCTTGACAACGCCGCGCAGCTTGTCCGTGCCGATATGCGGCTTCGCCTTGGTGAGTATCTCCCCGGGAGCGCCGAATTCGCAGAGCTTTTCGAGAACGCGCGAGCAGAGCGGGTCGTTTATTCGCGTGGTGAGCTTTCCGTCCGAGAACGTTCCCGCGCCGCCCTCGCCGAACTGCACGTTTGTCCGGGGGTCGAGCGTTCCGCTTTTCCAGTAATTTCCGACTGCCGAAACGCGCTCGTCCATAGCCGCGCCGCGTTCGAGAACGACGGGCTTGTAGCCGAACTCGCACAGGGTCAGCGCGCAGAACATTCCCGCCGGACCGAAGCCCGCTATCACGATGTCGCCGTCAAGCGGCTCGGAGCCGAAATTGACCGTCAGCTTTTCCGGGGAATACAGCTTCACATTGTCGAATTTCCCGGCGAGTAAACGCTCCTTTTCAGCGCTGTAAAGCACGATAATTACCGAGCTTACGAACCGCACCCCGCGCCGCGCGTCAACGGAGGTCTTGTAGATATTCGCGGACTTTATCTCGCTTTCGGACAGCCGAAGCAGCGCGGCCGCCTTTGAAACCGCGCGGTCACGCTGCTCGTCTATGCTTGTCCGTATCTGCGAAACGATTATCGCCATTATTCCGACTCCCCGCTCGTCTGCTCCTGCTCCTTGGGGGTAACGTTGATCGTTACCTTATACTCGCCCGATATCCAGTACTGCTGGCGCGAGCCGCGCGTCTGAATGGTGACGCTTACGTCCTGCGCGCCCTCGTGCAGCGTTACGCCGAGCAGATTAACGTTTACTGTCATATCGCTTGCGGTAAGTCCCATAATTCTCGAGCTTGGACCGATAACCTTAAGCTGCAGCTCGTTTGTGATAACCGAAACGTCGTAGTTGTCGGGAGGGTTGGAGATATTGATATTCGCCTCGGTCAGATTTACTGCGATATCCACCGTACCGTAATTATCGAAATCCCACTCGATACGCGCGTTGTTGTTGCCGGAAAGGTTCTTGTAGCCCTCGGGAAGCACTATCGGAATAACGGAGTTGCGGTTAAGCTGAATGTCCGAGATGTCGACCGTTCCGATATTTAATTCGCTCAGACTGTCGATGGTGTCGTCGGGAGCGGCGATGGTTATCGTTTTCGGAAGTATTTCGTATTTAAGGCTGTTGATGTCGAAATTGCTCGGATAGCCGACAATGGAGAGCTTGAGCGGCAGTTCCTTCTGCTTTAGGATATTTATATTCACCGAAACCGTACCCGCCGGGAATTGTATATCGTCGGTAGGTATTCTCACGCCGTTAGCTCCGTAAACGTACAGCTCACTGCCTGTTTGGTGCGGCTCGGACAGCGAACCGTGGAACGTGCTGCGCGCCTCTACGCGCGTAATGCGATTGAGCGTTTCGGCGGAACCGGTGAGCGTTATGGAAGCCGGCTCGGTGGTAATGCTGTCGGCATAGTAGCCCTCCGGCAGACTGATGTCGGGAGCCGTGCCCGTCAGCGTGAACTCCTTGGAGATGATCTCGTCAATGGTGAGCGTTACCGCGCGCGGTTCGGTTTTAAGGAACGAGTAGTCCTTGTCCGCCGTCTTCGAGGAAACGACTATCGGCAGGGTATACGTTCCCGCCGAACGCACGTCGGAGAGGTCGACCGAAGCAAAGAAATCGTCTTTTGTAAGATCGCTTATCTCATAGCGCCGTCCCTCGATCTTTATGCTCGCAAGCTCCGAAACGCCGGTGACTATCTCGAGATTGTTCTGCACCATATACTCGGTGAGCTGCGCCTCGATGTTTATCCCGCTTATGTCCTTGTCGATAGTGGGGAACACCTGAATAGACGCGACAACCCAGAAGCCGAACGCCACCAGAAACGCGAGGATAAGCGTTTTGTAATTCTTTTTTATGTCGTTGAGGAAATTTAAGATCAGATTTTTCACGTTTTATCCTCCTTGCTTGTTTTTGGAGCGCTTCTTCTTTTTTTCCGGCGAAGCGCCCGGCATATATTTGCGGAGAATGGTGATAAGCCCCTCACGGCTCTGGTCGCGGGAGAGCTGTCCGTCAAGCGCGACGGAAATGGTTCCCGTTTCCTCGGAAACGACCACGACGAGCGCGTCTGAATTTTCGCTCATTCCGACTGCCGCTCTGTGCCTCGAGCCAAGCTCCGTCGACAGATACTGATCCTTCTGGGTATTCGGCAGAAAGCAGCCCGCCGCGTAAATTCTGTTGTCGCGGATTATCACAGCGCCGTCGTGCAGCGGCGCCTTGTTGTAGAAGATGTTGCAGAACAGCTCCGGTTCGCACTCCGCGTTGATAATGCTGGTAGTCTCCTTTTCGATGATATCGCCGAGCTTGGTCTGCCGCTCGATAACGATAAGCGCGCCTGTTTTGCTGTCGTGAAGCCTTGCGCACGCGTCCGCGATGCCGAGAATAGCCCTGTCGCGCGCCGAAGCGCTGCCCGCGTTCTTCTCGACCGACTGCGTAAACGTGCTTACTTTGGTGCGCCCCACCTTTTCGAGAATACGCCGCAGTTCGGGCTGGAACACGATAATTATCGCGATAATTCCGACCTGCAAAAAGTTGTCGATAATAAAGCCCATTACCTTTAACTGGAAAATTTCCACCAGCACGAAAATTGCGATAATAAAGAAAATGCCTTTGAGAAGCTGAATGGCGCGGGTTTCGCGCATCAGCTTTATCAGAAAATACACAAGCAGCGTCAGAATAAGGATATCCAGCACGTCGAAAAAGTTGATAGACTGAATTATTCTCAAAAAATTCTGAAAAATATCGCTGAAAAATTCAACTATTCTTTCCAAAGCAGCGCTCCTTTATAAATGTCAGCCGCGTTCCTGTCCTCTGATGATAACGCCTATGAATTCGGGTCCCGCGTTGCAGCTCACCACAACGCCGCACTTTTCGACCAGAGCGGGCGCGTAGCCGACTTTCTTCGTCATCTTCTCAATGAATTCCTTTTCAAGCTCGGGACGCGTTGTAGTAACAATGCTGTACGGGGTCTTCGGGATCATGCGCGAGGAGATCGTTTCCACTGCCGCTTCGATGACAGCTTTCTCGCCGCGAGCCTTTTTCAGAACCTCTGTTTTCTCATCATAAAGCACTATCAGCGGCTTCAAGCCCATAAGCTCGCCGAGGAACGAAGCCGCCGCCGAAATGCGCCCGGACTTCTTCATGTGCCGCAGCTCAAAGCCGATTATGAACGCTTCCGTGTGGCTTGCCCAGTCGGTCAGATAGTTCACAACGCTTTCGACAGTCTGACCCTCGGAGAGCTTCTTGCACGCCTCCAGCACGGGATAGCCGTAGCAGAGCGTATAGCAGCGCCCGTCGACCACGTAAATGTTGAGGTCGGTCAGTTCCTCCTTAAGCTCGTCTGCGGCAAGCTTAGCCTGCGCCCATGTCTGCGAGCCGTGCGAATTGATAACGTCGACGATAATGTCGCGCACACCCTCCGCGTACAGCTCGCGGTACTTGTCCTCAAACTGTATGCGCGTTATCTGCGAGTGCTTGGGTATCTCGTCGTTTTCCTTTAATATTTTGTAGAATTCGTCGGGCTGAATGTCCTTTCTGTCAAGGTAGGTCTCGCCGTTGATGGTTACCGCGAACGGCATTACAACAAGATATTTCGCCCATTCCTTTTCCGACTCGGGCGAGATGTCGCAGCCGCTGTCGGTTATAATTCTTACTTTTTCATTCATATTTTTACCCTTTCTGTTGGTTGATTTTACTTTATCAGTCCGAAATGCCTTGCCAGAATATTAAGCGTTTCCTCGCGTGTATCGGTCTCGAAATCCAAGCGGGTATAGGTGAAAAATCCCGTATTTTTCCAGTCGATCTCGACGGGAGGGTGATACAGCGCCCACGAATTGAAATTTTTCAGAGCCGCTTCGGGATCTTTGCACTTTTTGATCTGCTCCATAATGAATTTTTTGTCCGGGTCGTCGCGGTCGAAAAAACACGTCGCGCAGACGTCCGGAGGGTCGCAGAGCATTATCGCGACGTGACCGTAGTCGGATATTTCGCGCAGAACGTCGGGCGGGATATTCGTATCAACGATTATCTTCTTTCCGTTCGCGGACAGTCTTATCAGTTCGAGAATTTCGAGCTCAACGCACTCCATAGATACGTTGTATGTCCATTCCCAATGTTCCTTCGGCGTCATATTCAGCCATTCTTCCCACCCCGACATCGTGTCGAAATAGCATAAGGCGGGCTGTTTCCAACGTGACAGCTTCTCTCGGGGGAACGCGTCGTGGTAGTTTTCGCCGCAGAGTATCATATCAAATCTCTCGGAAAGCAGCTTTGCCATTGTCGACTTTCCCGCGTAGCTGTGCCCGTTGATAAAATACACGCTGCCGAGATAGTGTTTTATTAAATTGTCGCTTATCTGAATTTTCAAATGCTTTCTCCTAAAATTTATTCCGCCTGTGACCAGTCGAATTTTGTCAGGCTGCCGAAGTTTTGCAATTCGGGGAAATCCCACTGCCGCAAGACTTCATAAGCCGCTATCGCCACGCTGTTCGATAAATTCAGACTGCGGAGCGTCGGCATCATCGGAATCCTCACGCAGTCGTCCTTGTGACGGAACAGCAGCTCCTCGGGAAGTCCCGCGTCCTCGCGTCCGAACACGATATAGCACTTGTCGGGATATTTCACGTCGGTGTAGCGGTTCCGCGCCTTTGTCGTGAAGAAAAAGCACTGCCCCCCGACTTTCGCGAAGAAGTCCTCAAAGCCGTCGTAATAGCTGATATCCAGATAATGCCAGTAATCCAGTCCCGCGCGCTTAAGCTGCCTGTCGGTCGGCTCGAAGCCCATAGGCTTTATGATGTGCAGCCGCGCTCCCGTGACCGCGCACGTCCGCGCGATATTTCCGGTGTTCTGCGGTATCTGCGGTTCTCCGAGGACAATGTTCAGTTCCAAACCAAGCTCCTCGCTTTCATTAACAGTATACCTAGTAATTATAACACAATCCGCGGCTTATTGCAATACATTTTTACAAAATTACTTGAAAAAAAAGGTATAGTGTGCTATAATAACAGGAAAATGAGGAGGTGTTTTTATGGACGATAAGGAAATGAAGATAGAGCGTTACCGGGAGGAAAATAAGACGGTAAAGCACGGCGAAACGGTATTCGCGGGCTCGTCGCTTATGGAGATGTTACCGATAAACAAGCTGCTTGCCGAGCACGGTGACGATACTGTTATATATAACAGGGGAATAGGCGGATTTGTTTCGCGCGAGCTGCTGGAGGCAGTCGACGTGTGTATTACCGATCTGAAGCCTTCGCGCGTGTTTATCAATATAGGAACGAACGATCTCAGCGACAGCCGAATTCCGATATCGGAGCTTATGGACAATTACGACAAGATAGCCGCGGCGGTCGAGAACGCGCTGCCGGGGGTCGAGATATACTTTATGGCGTACTATCCCGTGAATTACGAGGCAGCCGCCGAGGATATGAAGGAATGTCTGAAAATCCGCAATAATGAAAAGATAGCCGCCGCCAACGAAGAGGTGAAAAAGCTCGCCGAGCGCCGCGGTCAGCGTTATATTGACGTCAGCCGCAATCTCAGGGACGACCGGGGCAGACTGAAAGCCGAATACACCATTGAGGGTCTGCATATCAACGAGGACGGCTACCGTGCGATTTACGATGATATAATGCGGTATGTAAAAGAGCCGAAGCAAAAAAAGAACGGAGTGACGGATTGATCTCACAAATTCACATAACAAACGAAAAGTATAGGTCGGAGCGGAGCGCGGAGATCGCCGCCGCGTGCGACGTTACCGCGAATTCGATAAGCATAGTGCATTATGATCTCGCGCTGAAGCGGCGGTATGCGCGGACGGCGCTGTTCGGCGGGAGAATTACCGCCCAAAACGCGGCGAAAGAGCTTCTGCGGCTGCTTGTGACCTCGCTTCGCGAATACGGTATCGGCGCTTCGGCAGTGCGCAGCGTCGGGATCGCCGCGCCGGTGCATATCGGGAGCGTTCTGGAAACGGAGCTTTCGGCGGACGCGCTTCATCTTCCGCCCGAAACGGAAGTGCTTTTCGTGCCGTATATTTCCGCGGGGATAAGCGGGCGATTTACCGCGACTCTGCTCACGCTGCCCGAGGGCGACTGCCTTGCGGCTAACATAGGCGGCGAGCTTTGCGTTGCCAAACAAAGCGGCGGCGAGCTTGTCTGCGCGGCGTTCCCGCTGAACGGCGCGTTTGACGGCTCGGGTCTTGAAAGCGGAATGCCCTCCGAGAACGGCGCTATCGACGCGGTTCGCAGCGAAAAGGACGGCTCGATAATATACGAGGTCGTCGGCGACAAGGACAGTATCGGGGTTTCCCCGTGCGGCGCGGCAATGGCGGTCAATATGATGCGCGAAACGGGCACAGTCGACGGCGACGGGATAATGACCGACCGCGACTTATTATATATAGGAGAGGACTTTTTTATTTCGCAGAGCGACGTGCGCGTGATCCAGTCGGATAAGGCGCGGTGCAGAGCGGCGTTTGAGGTGTTCGGGGAGTCGGAGCGGATGTTCCTGTCGGGGGAGGCGTTCGCGTCGGAGGCGGGGCTTCGCGCCATGACGGAGCTGGGCGCGCTGCCCGAGCGTTTTAAAAGCGCGGGCTTCTGCCGCAGCTCGGCCGAGCAGGGGGTCATAATGTTCCTCGAAAGCGGGGAAACGCGCAATAAAGCCTATGAGCTGGCAAAAAAAGCGCGCGACATAACCTCGGAGCTGCTGGCGGAGTTTGATGAAAATTACTTAAATTACCTTACCTTCTAGGTGTTATTACAGAAATTTATTCAAAAAAATTGTGAAAATCTTATAAAAAGCACTTGATTTTTTTTGTCAATAGTGTTATAATAATAAGGCATTTAGTATCCGCCGCGGTATTGCTATGCCCGAATTTAAACCGCAATATGTGGGCTTCGGGCGGCGGTAAGGCGTGTGTTAATGCGCGCGGGTGCGGGCAAAGATTCGCCGGCGCTCACAAACATTAAAAACGGGTAGTCCTCTGAATACGCGGGAAAAGACCCGCGGCGTTAAATTCCAGGTCCGGAAAAGCCGGGTTCAAGAATATCCGAAAAACAACAGGAGGAAAAAATGGACGCATTAAAGTTGATTGAACAGAGCAGCATGAAGGAAAACGCTCCCGAGATCGAGATCGGTGACTTCGTGAAGGTGTACGTGCGCATCAAGGAGGGCGACAAGAGCCGTATCCAGATGTTCGAGGGCACCGTTATCGCCAAGAAGCACGGCGGTATCAACGAAACGTTTACCGTAAGACGCGTGGCTCACGGCTGCGGCGTGGAGAGAGTATTCCCCATTCATTCGCCGTCTGTGGACAAGGTCGAGGTAGTT